>DASQAZ010000017.1:0-19334 GCA_035635475.1 Bacteroidota bacterium
CGGAGCCCAATTGTGGATAAACTGTGGATATCGAGCCGGTCAGAGAAGAGGGGACACTCCGCACCGGCAGCGGGATCAACCCCTATGATGTGTGCAGGCTAAGAAAAGTACGGCGCCGGGAGATGGAACGGCCCCGTTTTAACATTATCTTAAGATCGACATCCGTCTCACCGCGAGGTACGGTCCTGCAGCGAGCTTGTAGAAATACACGCCCCCGGGGAGCCGCGCAGCATCGAAGATGACCGAATGTGCCCCCTGCGACTGATCGCGCTTCACGAGATCTGCTACCTTCTGCCCGAGTATATTATAGACGGAAAGCTGGACGTAGTTATCGCCAGGAAGGTCATAGCGGATCAGCGTGGAGGGATTGAACGGATTTGGATAGTTTTGATAAAGCTCAAATCGTTCCGGCGTTGCGGCGAAGGTGCCTCGAGCCGACAACAGCACGGGTGCCTTGGTGAGGGGAGTCGAAAACACTCTGCTCCCGGCGGTCTGTTTAACGAAATAGGTGAGTGGATTCGATGTTTGTTGATCATCGGGATAGACGATCATCGCCAGGCCGTCGCGATAGACGGTTGTCGAGGCATATTCGGCGAGGGCCCTCGTCCCGCTTGGACAGCCGAGCCCGTTTACACAAATCGGGCCGGTGTGGAACACTCCCGTCGCGGCGGTTTCAGTGATCGTGGGGGTGCTTGCGAACGCATTCAGTGTCTGGGCGAAGAATACCTTCCAATGGGCATCGCTCGCCAGGTTGTTCGATGAGGAGGTTCCCCACCATATAATATCGACCTTCCCCGCATTACCGGCATCCACCCATGGTGCGAGTGCCGTCTTGGTCCCGGTCCCGTTGTTGACTCTCACTGGAGTGGTCCAGGTTGCGCCCCGGGTTGCCGAACTCGTCAGGTAAACGTTGGTTCCATCGGAATACACGATGTGTACATTTCCGCCGCGATCCACCGCAACGATCGGAAAGACATTCGCGTAGGACGTCCCGGCAGGTCCCTGGTGGACAAGCCCAAGCGTAAAATGCAGCCCGCCGTCGGTAGAGCGCAGGAGATAGACGCCGTTGCCGGGGTGACCAATAAAGACATTGTATACATAGCCGTTTTTCTGATCGACAGCGATGGTCCCCTGAACCTCAGGCTGTACTCCGAGCTCGGGCGTGGTCGCTTCTACAATCTGCGGATAGGTGAGGCCTCCGTCAAAAGATTTCAGCACGAAGATACTGCTCGTGCCTGCGAGCAAAACCCCGATCTGTTGAAATGTCTGGTACACTTCATTGTCGCCATGCGTGGCGATCCACTGCCGGTCATCACCCGGTACGTCGGAAGAGACGGGATTGGCCGCCCAGAGAGCACCCCCGTTTGTCGAGACGCACGCGGTCATGGAGCCGAGCCAGAGCGATGAGACAGTAACGCGTCCCGTCGGGCCGACGGCGATGTCTTCATCTCCTCCGCCCACGCCGGGCGTTCGTCCTGCCAGTGCGGAGGCAGCCTGTGCTCCGTCCGGCTGCCCGAGGTAGCTAAACGAGTTTCCTCCATCCATCGATTTCCACACATCGGTGCCGGCCGGAACCCCCTGAATCGCGGCAACGTAGATGTTGCCGAGGGGATCGAAGGCGGCGCGAGGCTCGAGATCCTGAACTCCGAACACCAATCCGTCGGGGCCGAGCAGCGCTTTGGGCGCGGTAAACGTGAATCCTCCGCTCCTGTATCGAGCCCCCCGAACTTTATCCGCAGGGGGTGGGCCGGCAGATCCGGTGCCTGAGTACGACTCATTGACGGTGGAAAACGCGACAACCTTAACGAGATATGTGCCGGTCGTCAGTTGCCCGAGGTCGGCATCTTCGAATGTCGTATTACCCTGGGCCGATGAATTCACAAGATTGCCGCCTGAGTCGTACACGTAAAGATCGAAATCATTCGGGGTGCTTGCCCATGTAATGCGGACGCGAACCGACGACGCAGGATTGGCGGTGTAGTACGAGGCCGGTATGTTCACCGTCAGATTGAAATTATCGCACGTCGACGGCGTGCAAAGCGAGGGATCGGCCGTGACCGCGGTGTATGGCCCGCCTGTCCATGTTACGCTCGAAGTTCCACTCCCCGAAGGGGCGGTAAGCGTTCCGGCGCCCGGTGTCGCTGCCGGCAGAATGCCGTTCCAGATGAAGGATGCCAGGATGGAAACTGCCACAATCGATAGAGTGCGTCTCATGGTATGGCTCCTCTCTTGAAAGGTAGGATGAATTTTGTTGGCTCAGCTCTTGCCGCTCCCGCAACGATAAGACTACCATACGGTAAAAATACGCTCGATCAAATTCAATCAGGTAAACAGTGTAAATTTTTGTTCCACTGAACAGGTGATCATTCCTACATCGAAGACACTAATGCGGATGGAGGATCGGCGTGAGGAGCCGGCCTGACGCACGAGGGAATTCGCAAAGCGGAATTCTTGAACGCCTTCAGCGGGGGTGGAAAGTTTCGGCGGGACGGATTACGTTAACGATACGCGAAAGCGGCGTTTCCTGGGCATGCGGTTGACGTGTGTCACGCAAACAGCCCGGAATTGAGGCTTATCACGAGAATGTTCCTTATTATTGACTAGAATTGTTCGGGTTATTGTGTGTAAAAGGATCGATGACTGAATACTGTAAATACGGGAAATCTATTCAAAAAGCCGACGGCGGAATGAGGAGCGTCCTCTTCTCCATCATCGTTGTGGCGTATCTGGTCACGACATACGGGATGGCCGTTCATTACCGGACGCCGATGCTCGTACGCTTGTGTGGGACGGTCTCGGCTCTGTGTCAAGGCCAGAACGGCCAAGGCGCGGCCCAGACCCACTGGTTGCCAAAACGCCATCTTCCGATGACCAAACAGCCGGCGGTCTTTTTCCGCGAAGCGTCATTTATCGGTCACCCTTCGAGAGATATCGACAGTCCCCGGCGAAATGTTCATGACTCCGATGTAGCACTCCATACTGTTCCTGAACGCACTCTAGGGCCCGACAGGGCTCCTCCCTCCGCCTGACGGCGAGTTGTATTATCAAAATCCCGCTGCGAGAGTCTGATCGCAGTCTTTCGCGCCTGCGGTTTAAACGATTTACTGTTTGAGGCCGGGAGAACTCCGGCATCAGAGCAGGTCAATGAAAAACACTTATATTCATTAAGGAGAATTACAAATGGGACAACAGCAGCTTCTTCTCATAATCCTCGGCGTGATCATCGTCGGTATAGCGATCGCGGTCGGGATTTCACAGTTCGGCGCGCACAGCACGCAGGCTAACAAAGACGGAGTAACGTCGAGCCTCGTCAATGTTAGTGCCAATGCCTACCAGTACAAGATCCGTCCGACGACGATGGGCGGCGGCAGCGGTTCGTACGTCGGATATGCAATTCCCTCGAAGATGGCGAAGGACGACAACGGTACGTACGCGTTGGGTACCGTCGCGTCAAACTCATGCCAAATTACGGGGACATCATCGATCAACACGGCGTGGGTCGGTACTTGCACATCTGATGACACCGGTAAGACAACGGTAACGTACGCTGGCTGGTAGTCCGGTGAAAGGTACGAGCTCGATTTGAAGACTCGGGCGAACACAAAGACCCCAATCGCGAACCGGTTGGGGTTTTGTTTTGGTGCCTCAGTTGTTCAGAAACTCCGACCTCTGGATGGCCGCCGGTCTAAGCTCCCCATCCGCTCGCTCGCCGATCTGCTGGCGCCACATCGCGTAGTAGAGCCCTTTTTGCTCGACCAGATCGTCGTGCGTGCCGGATTCGACCAGGCGCCCTCTCTCAAGAACGAAGATCCGGTCGGCGTGTAGGACCGTGGAGAGCCGGTGGGCGATGAGAATGGTGATCAAATCCTTCCTCATCGAGATGTCCCGTATGGTAGAGCTGATTTCCTCCTCTGTGAGCGAGTCGAGGGAAGATGTGGCCTCGTCGAAGACCAGCAGGTCGGGCCGCCGCAGCAAAGCCCGCGCGATGGAGAGCCGCTGTTTTTCCCCTCCGGACACCTTCACCCCACCCTCCCCGATAATCGTATCCAGTCCCTGATGGGCTCTCGCCAGGAGACTGTCGCAGGCAGCTTTTCGAAGAACCTCCATGCACTCTTCATCGCTCGCGCCGGGGTTCACAAAGAGCAGGTTCTCCCTGATAGTTCCCGAAAAAAGTTGGGTATCCTGAGTTACGAAACCTATCCTCTCCCGCAGCCGGTCCAGATCGACATCGGTGCTCGGGACGTTATTATAGAGTATCTTCCCCGTTTGAGGCGCATAAAGGCCGACCAGTAATTTCACGAGCGTGCTCTTGCCTGACCCCGATGGTCCCACGAATGCGATCGTCTCACCCCGCGCCGTCGCGAATGAGATATCCTGCAGCGCGTTCTCTGTGGCCGATTGATGCTTGAAACTGACATCGGCGAACGCGAGGGACCTGATGCCGGCGAGCGACTCGGGGTTCCGGGGTTTGGGCTCCTTCGGAGTGTCAAGAATGTCCTGAAAATTCTTGAGCGATACTTCGGTCTCCCGGTAGATATTGATGACATTCCCAAGTTCCTGCAAGGGCCCGAAGATGAAGAAGGAGTAAATCCACAATGAGAAGAATTGACCGAACGTTATTTCCTGGGCGAAAATCAGATAAAGCATCAGCCCGAGAATGCTCGTCCTTAGAAAATTAACGGCCGATCCCTGGATGAAGCTGAGACTGCGCAGGTAGCGCACCTTCTTGAGCTCCAGGCGCAGAATTTTCTGCGTCGTGGCGTTCAGCCGCTCAATTTCCTGTTGGGCGAGGCCCAGGCTCTTTACAAGCTCGATATTGCGCAGCGATTCCGTCGTCGATCCGGCCAGCGCCGTCGTCTCCTTTACGATCACCTTCTGGATCGTCTTGATCTTCCTGCTGATCACCGAGCTCAGGAAACCCAGCAGGGGAATAGTAGCGAAATAGACCGGGGCAATGAGCCAGTGCACGCTGAACGCGTAGACCATGACGAAGACGACCCCAACGAGCGTCGTGAAAACAACGTTGATCAGTGTGGAGATGAATCGTTCCACGTCCGACCGCACTTTCTGCAGTTTTCCCAGCGTCTCGCCGCTCCGCTGATCCTCGAATACCTGATACGGGAGTTCCAGGGAGTGGCGCAGCCCATCGGAGTAAATCTGGGCCCCGAGCCGCTGCGTAATCGTGTTGATAAAATAATCCTGGAAATTCTTTGCAACGCGCGAGACCAAAGCGACTCCCATGGCGGCAAGCAGCAGAAGGCCGACCCCGCGGAAGAACCCTCCTGCCGTGTATTCCTTGAACCGGGTTACGTAGCCGTCGATGATGTACCTGAAGATCAGAGGATCGAGAAGCGAAAACACCTGGTTGACGGTGGCCAGAAACAGCGCGAGCGCGAGGAGAGCGCGGTACTGTTTGAGATATGAGAGAAGAAGTTTCATGTGGGATGTAGTCTAATTCGCTCGCCGGGGGCTATACTGTTAAGACGTATTTAAGATATGGAAATTGCGGGATAAATGCCGCTCGGTTTGCGATTTGAGCCGGATTTAATGGGATTTCGCTGTTAGGCGCGCTACGGATTTCCGCCATTGACATTCTTCCTTTTATTTAATAGACTATCCGAAACGGGGGACTTCTTCCACGCCGGCCACGGTGCGCTATTCCGATACACCTTTGAGTTTTCGGTTATTGAGGACTTTATGGCTCATCTGTCCCGCTCCTTCATTCTGCTCTCATTGATCTTTTCCGTTGCACGCAGCCAGAATCCGGGCCAGGCGAAACGCGACCTATCCGGCAAGGGTCTGAGGATGACCGACGCCCACGGCGTCTCCTGGGCAAAACATGCCCTGCAGGGTTTCAACATGAAGCTCTGGATGAGCAACCAGATTGCTTTGGGCATTCAAGCGTGGGATCCGTATCCCGTTCCGCCGGGGAACTGCGGATTCCCCGGGATTGGGCTGGAGTATCCTGCGGGGAGCTGTATTGAGCATCTCTATGGCGCAGGTCCCTGGATCGGCGCAATCGTCAACGGCGTGAGAAGAGTGACGGAGGGATACAACGGGGACGACGCACGAAAGGAATTCCTGCCGGAAAGGCAAGATACCGCACGGGATCGATTCTGGGAGACATCGATTCACAATATTGGCGAACCGAACCGGCGGGGATTTGACGATGACGGCGACGGAAGGATTGATGAAGATGAGCTCGATGGGTTGGACAACGACGGTGATTGGAATCCGGCGGTCGACGATATTGGAGCGGATGGTTTGCCCGATTCGCTGGAAGTGAGCTGCGATGGCAAAGTCTATAATCCAATTACCAATCCTGATCCGGCGTATGATAATTACGACCGGTTCGCCTTTGACAAATGTCATACGGATGCAAACGGCAATTACCTCCGCAAGAGCGACAAGAATCTCTATACGCAGAACAACGGGATTCCGGATCATGGAGAGCCGCACGTCGACGAAGACTACGGAGCCGTATCAGACAAGGATTTTGGTGTTGCGGCGACCGACACATTTAAATCATACCTGGGGCTACCCGACCACGTGCCGATGGGGGCGAAGATCTGGCAGAAGTCGTATGCATGGCAAAGCGGAACTTCTGCGGATGCGATCGTCTTCATGAATTATTCCTTCGTCGATATCGGGCCTCGAACCTGGCAGGATGCGTATGTGGCAATGTTTGCCGACATGGACGTCGGCCCGGTGAGCGTCTCAGGGTATTATTCGCACAACTACGCGGCGTATGATCCGGCAACGCACACTGCTTATGTCGACAACCCTATCGATCGGGGTTCCACGCCGCTTGGACTTACTTTTCTCGGCACGACGAGGCCGCTTGACTCGCTCAAGTTCATCTTCCAGTGGCACGGGTTTAACGAACCGGGAACGCTCGACTCGGTGATCTACTCATGGATGGACGGCGAGGCGTTTCCGAACCAGTTAATCAAGCCGAATCAAAGTCCGGATGCGCCGACCGATACAAGAGTATTCGTAAGCTTTGGTCCTTTTCAAGCCAATCCCGGCGATAGTTTGAAGGCAGCCTTCGCCTTCGTTTCCGGCTCGTCGATCTCCGAGATGCTGAATAATGCAGCCCGGGCGCACCGGATCTATGAGAGCAGGGGCTTCATCATGCCCATAACGCGTATCTCCAATCCTGGGGGTGGGGGGCCGATCACGATTTCCTGGGATAGGATCGATCGGTCTTCGTTTGGCCCGGTGACCTCATACCAGGTGCTTTATGGCACCTCTTCCGGACAATACACGAATTCAGTGACCACATCGGGCCTCTCGGCAACGATCAGCGGACTGACAGCAGCGCAATCGTACTTCTTCGCAGTTAGTGCGATCGACGATAAGGGAAACCATAGCGCTCTCTCGGACGAGTTGAGCAACTCGCCCGCTTTCCCGCGTGGCGTCACGGCGAACGGCGGACAGACCTCGATTACAATTCGATGGAATGCGAATACCGATCTGGCGCTTGCCGGGTACAATATTTACCGCCACACCTCCCGGGACACTTCCGAACAGAAGCTCAATTCCGGCCTGCTGCTGACGCCGGTGTTCACCGATTCCATGGTGCGTGGAGATCTGGTCTACTACTACAAAGTGTCGGCTGTCGACGTCGACGGGCATGTGAGCCGGTTTTCTGATGAAGTCAAGGGTTCGCTCCTCCCACCCGCGGTGCCCGTCAATTTCATCGTCGGCCCGGGAAAGAGTTTCCTTCATCTGAACTGGAAGCCGAACACGGAGGGTGATCTGGCCGGATACAATATATACCGGAGCCGGAATGCCGACAGCAACTTCGCCAAACTCAATAATGGGTTCTGGCGGAAAGCAGATTTCATCGATTCGACCGTTCAGCAAGACACTCAGTACTATTACCGAATCGAAGCGGTCGATACGACCGCCGCCGTGAGCGGATTCACGCCGACGGTTCTCATCCACACCGTGAAAATGGATCAGGGTATCCTCGTGGTCAATGCGACGTACGACGTGAATTCATTCCCGTCCGATACGGCAAGGATGTTCTTCGCATCTTTGCTTCAAGGATATAGATACACAATACCACTCCCCCCTCAATCCCCCCCGACGGCGGATCCTCTCTATTTCGGGAACTATTCCACAGTCCTCTGGTTTTACGAGGAACCTTACTACTTTTTGCCTGCGTACATGAGGCAGTATCCTTCCGGCCTGAAAGCATACCTCTTGGGAGGAGGAAGATTGTTGCTGAGCGGCCGCAAAATCAATGTTGACCTGTTCTCGTACTGGTATCCATTTTTGAAGGATGTTTTTGGAATTGACCTCTTGCTGCAGATAAGCCCTGCTGCGACGTTCTATGGAGCAATGGGATCGTCGGGTTTCCCGAATCTCGGGGTCGATGCCGCGAAATTAGCCGGCAGCAACGGGAGGCTCAATAATATCGAGAGATTCCCGACCGCTTCGCCGGGGCGAGTCCTTTATGCTTACCGCTCTGATCCATTCGACTCGATCGCCGACGGTGAGCCGGTTGGCCTTCGTTCACTCGACACTGCCTTTCACACCTATTACCTGAGCTTCCCCCTTTACTATCTCGATCAGGTGAGCGCCAAAGCGCTGCTGACGAAGGTACTGAGCGACTTCGATGAGGTCACGGGGATAAAGGATGATCATCAGGCGTTACCTCGATCGTTCAGACTCTACGACGCATATCCAAATCCGTTCAATCCGGGGACAACGATTCGCTTCGATCTTCCCACTCCGGGCGACGTGACCCTGGCTGTCTATGACGTGCTTGGAAAGGAGGTTGCCCGGTTGATCGACGGACGGAAATCGGCCGGAGTTTATCAGGTGCCGTGGAATGCCTCCCTGGCCTCCAGCGGTGTCTACTTTTGTCGAATTGTCGTCACCGATTCCCGCACTCCCGGATCGGGAGCGATCATTGACACAAAGAAACTCATTCTTCTGAAGTGACGGATTCCGAACAGCGGAGAGAAAAGCCATGAAGGCATCACGTCTCTTAATGTTCATGCTCGCTGCCGTCCTTTCCAGCCGCACCTCAATTGCTCAGCCCGGTTGGTTCCAACAGGTGAGCGGCACGACTCGGAATCTCAACGCGATCGCGTCCGCTGTTTATCCCGGGAGAATCTTCGCGGTGGGAGACAGCGGAACGATATTATTGACCTCCGACCAAGGGGAGACGTGGAGCCCGGTACCCACGAATACCACACTGTCCCTGAATGCGATCGGCTTTGCAAATCCGGACACAGGATTTGCGGTCGGCGACAGCGGTGTAATTCTGAAGGTGACACAATCATCCGCCGTTGGCCCGGCAGCTCGGAGTGGAGTCAATTTTCACGGCGTGGCGGTGGTGCCGGATTATACGAACCGGACCCTCTGGCCGGTTGGTGACTCCGGAACGATTCTCCGCAGCATTGATCGTGGCGTGACATGGCTCGTCCAGCATCCCACGACCCAAAACCTGCGGGGAATTGCATTCGCGACCTTCTCCGCCATTTATGCCGTGGGGGATTCCGGGACCGTGCTCAAGTCAACCGATGCGGGTGGCGGTTGGTCTCCGAGTATCTTACCCCCGGCGTACCGGGGTCTGAGTTTTTATGCGGTGAGTGTCGTCGCCGGGACCGTGTGGATCGCGGGGGAGAACGGGGCAATCCTTATGTCAAGCGATGGCGGAACTACGTGGCTTCCCCGGTCCAGTCATGTATCAGTTCACCTTCGATCCGCATTTTTTTCGCCACAATATGCCAATGGATTTCAGAACGGTGAAGCGTGGATGGTCGGCGACAGCGGAACCGTTGTACGGACCGGCGATGGCTCGACGTGGTCTGAACAGGTGAGCGGCACCACAAAAGATCTCCGAGGAGTGCTTTTCATTGACAGCCTCCGGGGGATTGCGGTCGGCGCCTATGGGACAATCCTCCGTACGCTTACCGCGGGCTCAAACCTTCCCTGGCTCCTCTTTGAATCGACATATCTCGACTTCGGGCCTGTATCCACCGGATCAAACAAGAGCGCCATCATCTCCGTCAGGAATCAAGGATTGGGACTGCTGAATATATCCTCAATCAGCTCAACCAGTAGCGAGTTCAGCGTGTCCCCTCCCGCCGGTATCATCGCTCCGGGGTCAAGTCAAGACTTCACGGTCAGCGTTCATCCTGAGACGACAGGATCGAAGCTTGCGACAATCTCCTTCGCTCATATTGGTCTCGGCCAAACGCAGATTTCGACCACGGCTCAGGGGATTGACCCCATCGTTCCCTCGGGCTGGCGGTGGCAGAACCCGTTGCCGCAGGGGAATTCCCTCTTCGGCATTACGTGCCTCCATCACGACACGTTGATCGGAGTCGGGGCTCTGGGGACTGTGCTGAAGTCAACAGACGACGGCGTTAGTTGGTCAGTTCAGCATAATGCCGGCACCACGAAGAATTCGCTCCGAGCCGTTTCATTCGCCAGCGCATCGACCGGCATAGTCGTCGGCGACTACGGGACGGTTCTCCGCACGGCCGATGGCGGGGTAAACTGGACGAATCAGGCGAGCGGCACCGTCGCTCATCTCGTCGGCGCTTCCTGGCCGGATCCCAACACCTGCGTCGCGGTAGGTTATCTCATATCTTCCCAGTATTCCGGATTCATTATAAGGACGACAGATGGAGGGGTGCATTGGGGCGCTCCCCAATACGCACCATACTCTCTTCTCGGCGTCTCATTTACGGATGCAAATGTCGGACTGGCAGTCGGCGGCGGCAACAGTCGTATCAGTGGAAACCCCTACTCCCCCGTGGGAGTAGTTCTGCGCACGACGAACGGCGGCGTGGAATGGACGAGTCAGGAGGTTGGTACCAACTTCCTCTACGGAGTCGCTTTTTCAGATCAGAACACTGCGGTGGCCGTTGGGCTATACGGAACAATTATCCGGACGAGTGATGCCGGCCGGAACTGGAGCATAGTCAGCACCGGCGGCGCGACACTCAGCAGCATCTCCTTCGCCACAACCATAGCAGCCACCTCCATGGTCGGAACCGCTGTCGGCGGAGTCCCGTATGGGTACCCGGTCATCCTCCGCACCGAGGACCGCGGCTTGTCATGGACGGCTCAATCCGCAGGTGTATCGGGGGCTGCTCTTCTAACTTCAGTCTGCATGACCGACGGAGCAAGCGCAGCCGCTGCAGGCTATTCCTTCACGGTCGGCGGAAGGGGGTTCATCATCAACACGACCGATCTCGGGGTGACGTGGAGAGTCGGTTTCAAATCGGTAACCAGTCGGAACCTTCTATGCGTTTCTTCTCCGGACCCCCTCACACGGATCGTGGTCGGCGATAGTGCGACCATTCTCCGCACCACTGATGGGGGAGCGCACTGGTCGAGACAGCTTCAGGGCACACTCTTCGAGAAACTCGGGCTGTCGTTCTCGGCTGCAGCTTTTCCCGATGCGACGACGGGGCTCGTAGTCGGAGATCAGGGAACGATTATCGGTACAAGCGATGGTGGCGGTCACTGGTCGATTCAATCGAGTGGATCGACGAATCACCTGTCAGCCATTGCGTCTCCCCTTCGGGGAACTGCATTCGTCGTGGGGGACATGGGAACGATTCTGCACACGACCGACGGCGGCTTAAGCTGGGTCGACCAATCGCCTGGTTTGATATTCCCTCTCGACGCCGTTTCCGCGGTCGATTCCGTTACCGCCGTTGCGGTCGGGCAACGAGGTACGATTGTGCGAACCACCGACCGTGGCAGGAACTGGGCTACCATTTCGAGCGGGACCTACTGGGAGTTGCGGGGTATCTCCTTCGTCGATTCTCACAATGGAACGGCAGTCGGCGATTGGGGGACGATTCTGAGGACGACGGATGGGGGGGCAAGTTGGATCGGGCAGTCCGGCGGGGGGTCAAATTTCCTCCGTGCAATTTCCTTCTTCCGGACGGGAGCAGGGTTTATCGCGGGTATCCAGGGGACGCTTCTTGCGACGACCGATGCCGGGGCTCATTGGATAAGCCAGGCGGGGGGCTCTTTTAATGATCTCTTTTCAGTTTCCTTCAGTGATTCCAAATCGGCGACGCTCGTCGGATCGAACGGCACGATCCTCCATACGGACAACGGCGGTGTGCTGGCAGTAAGGGAAGACCCACATGAACGAATACCGCACGCCTTCGCACTCGAACAGAATTTTCCGAACCCGTTCAATCCCTCGACGACGATTTCGTTCGTCATTGCCCGGCCGTCGTACGTGTCGCTGAAAATCTATGATATATTGGGAAGGGAGGTTGCCGCGCTGGTCAATGAGATCAGACAGACGGGTGCATACAAGGCACGTTGGGATGCCGCGAATTTCCCCACCGGAATCTACTTTTACCGGCTCGTTGCAAATCCGGTGTTGCCTGGATACTCGGTGAGATTTGCGGACGTGAAGAAGATGATCCTGATCCGGTGAAGATTTCGATCGACGGGCAAACTGCTGGTTCCCCGAGGGGCCTTCGGTCGGAAAAGCCCTTCACGCACCCTCGCTTGCGGGCTGGAGTTACAATCTCCTATTTTACCAGCAGCATCGACTGGACCTGCTGGAAGCTCCCGCTCTCCAGCCGGTAGAAATACATTCCGGACGGCAGTTCGCCCGCATCGAAGACCACCTCATGCTCGCCGGGGGAGAAGACTCCATCGGCAAGAGTCCGCACTTCCCTTCCCACGGTGTCGTAGACCCTCAGATGGAGCCGCTCGCCGTTGGACGAAAAACGGATCGTTGTTGTGGGATTGAACGGGTTGGGATAGTTTCCGAGGAGCGCGTTGTCTGACAGCGAGCCGTCGGAATTGTGCGAGATTGCCGTCTTACCTGCGGGAGGATCGAGCGGATCGGGCTTCGGACCCTGTCCGGGACTAGATATGAGCGGAAGCGTCTGAAAGCCCCTGTACAACACCGATTGCAATTCCGCGTCCGGAACTCCGAACCACTCTTTAAGCAGGGAGGCGTAGACCGACCGAAAGTCGAATTGCATGGGGAGGTTGTCGTTGACCGTGGCGTGTGCGGGAATGACGGGATTGCTTCCCACGATGCCCCGCGCGACCCTCCGGCCGAAGATAAACATCGGCGCGGCCGTGCCGTGGTCCGTCCCTGCGCTTGCGTTCGAGAGGATGCGCCTTCCGAATTCCGAAAAGGTCATGCCCATGACGCGCTCCTGGACGCCGGCGATCGCGATGTCGTCCTGAAACGCCGAGATGGCGACGGATAGCTTGCCGAGGAGGGTCGCGTGCGCTCCAGTATCCGTTCCCCCGGTCGTATCCACCTGGGAGGAGTGCGTGTCGAATCCCCCGATGTTGACGACATAGATCCTCGTCTTCAATCCGCCGATAATAAGCTGCGCGACGATTTTCAACTGGTCTGCGAGAGAATTCCTTCCCGGCTGCGGGTACTTCGTCGAATAGTTTTTCCCCTTGCTCGCCGCAGCCTGAATTACCGACGCATACTGCTGCGTCTGCTGCGAAACCTCGCGGATGAAGGTCAGCTCATGTCCGGCGGGCGTATTGGGCGCAGTGTCCACGCCTCCTGTGATCAACTGGTAGAAGGATGTCGGGCTCGTGATCGCCATCCCCATCGATACGGCCGGTCCCTGGAGCCCGGTTGACAATACTGAGCCGATCTGAATGGCCAGAGGGTCGGGCATCACGACATTGGGGTACCCGTTCGGGAAGTTGGGGAACTCCTGGTCCAGATACCTCCCGGCCCATCCGGAGCTCACGATCTGGTTATAATCCGACGCGCTCAACCAGATATCGGTCGCCCTGAAATGCGAAAAATTCGGGTTCGGGTAACTGACGCCCTGCACGATCGCCAGCTTGTTGGCGAAGAACAACTGCTGAAGCTCCGGCATCGAAGGGTGCAGGCCGGTGACGTCCGTGAGCTTCAGAACCTTATTTTCCGGCAGCAGGATATTATTGCGTGCATTCGCGAGCGCCGAGTACTCGTCGAGCGCTATCACCGTGTTGAGGCCGTCGTTTCCGCCGTTCATCTGCACGATCACCAGAACGCGGTCCGTTTCCGTCGCCGACGCCACGAGGGCCTCCAGGAAGGGCGAACGGCCGTACGCTTTGAACGTGAATCCCCCCATGAACAGCGGGAGAACCGATACCGGAACCGCCCTCTTGATGAAATCTCTTCTCTTCATACCGGCATCCTCTTACGTTAACTGGTACTCTGGCATGTCCATCATGAACTTGATCAGGGCCTTCAGCTTCGTTTTCACGGCGTTCAGCTTGGCGGGATTCGTCGGATCGATTTTGTAGTCGTTCCACTCGGTCGTCCATTCATAATCCGGAAGCCCTGGGATGAGCGTCTCCTTCAGGAAGGCCTTCTGATTGTCGGTGATGGCGATCGGAAACAAGACTTGCGAAAACTCATTGATGAGTATGTTGGGATCCCCCGGGTTGGACACGCTGTTTGCGAATGCGATCGGGTCGATGATAATGGTTGTGCCGCTTGCGACGTGGCCCGTATTGATCAGGGTGTCGGTGAGCTGATTCCGCTTCGGGAGCGTATCGGAATTGATCCAGAGCTCATAGAACTGAGGGATCTGGTAGAACGCCGACCAGCCGGCCACGTTCGGCGGCTCGCACAACTCTTGCTGCATGTTCGCCGCCTGCGTCCGGAGGTAGTTCCACTGCGAGTACTGTGCGGCGAGATTCGAAGAATCGGGAAACGCCACCGACAATTCGCGGCACACGCCGACGGCGAACTCCACCGGGTTCTTGATAACGCAGCCGGCGTTCACCGGGTCGTAAAAGTGCGCGCTCTTGAACAACGCCTGGAGAACGGGCTTGATCTCGTAGCTGTTCGCCCGGAGCATGTCGGCCATCGGTACGATGACGTTTGCCTCGACCGTGGAATCGATGAGATAGTACACGAACCAGCGGTACAGTTTCCTGCAGATAAATTTCGCCGTTTCATTTTGCGCGAAAATCATGTTCAGCAACGCGTCCACCTCATTCGCGCCCGCCGCGCCGGTCTGGCCCGTTACAACAGTGTTGCCGTAGTCGGAGGAAAACTGCTTGTTCGTGCTGTCGTGACGCGAAGCGGTGAAGGTAGAAGTGAGGTTCGTGCCGTCGTCGGTCCAACCGGTGAGAACCCGCGCAGCCGCCTGGACGTCCGCCTCCGAATAGTTGGTATAATTCCCCGGCGAAATCTCGGGTCCCTTGCCGATTGTGAACAGCTCCTGCAGTTCGCGGGCGTAATTCTCATTCGGGTGCGCGCCCGTATTCGTGTTGCCGTTCAGGTAGCGCAGCATCGCCGGATCGATCGTGATTTGCTTTGCCAGAGATTTGAAGTTTCCGAGGGCGTACTGCCTCAGGAGCGCGAGATACTTGTAGGAGAATCTTGCATCTCCCACCACAACGGCCTCGGTGACGAAATGATTGTGCAAGAATAACGTCATCTTCTCGCGCAGCGAAACCGGCTGGCCGAGCATCAATCCGATCCACCAGGACTTCAGGGATTGGATTCGGGAATTGTTGGGATTATAACCATTCGAATCGAGCCTCGGGCTATTCACCCATGTCTGCCCGATGGGCACGTCGATGTCCAGAGAGTTCGTGTTGACCGGCGGGCTTGGCGCCGTGGAATCCGCGAGGAGTTGCGTGACGGCCTGATCCATCAGCATGCCCGCCATGGCCTGGATGTCAGCCTTCGTCGCTCCGAACATCGTTCGGCGGAGAAGGTGCGCCGCCTGGTCGAATCCCCATGGACCCGCATAGGGTTCGAGTCCGGCGGTCGTTCGGTCGACGGTGGGGAGAACCTTATTGGCAAACTTGCTTACACCCTCGCCCTTCTGCCCGACGGGGAGAATTCCGACTTCGCGGAGATCTCCTTTGGCGGCTTTCTCGAGGAATGCGCGTCGCTTTACATCCATGGCGTGTGACGAGTCGATTTAGGAACGCTTGGCAGAACGGTGCTGGGAATCAAGACGGGGGTCTCCCTTCTGATCTTGATGAGTGCGGCGGGGTGTGTGTCGAACTCCAATAATATGCAACAAACTTCCCGAATTGTCAAGAGCAATTCGGGATTCTCGTGACGAAAAGCGATTAAGATTTGTTAATCTCAATCCCTCGGGGGGCTTTGCAGATTAGGTGTTGCGTGTGCCCTTTTGCGTTTTGCTCATTTTCCCGTGGTCTTAGCGTCATTAACGATTTTCGTCGCTGCCGAGATTTCCTCCGAGTATCTTTCAAGAACCCCCGCCACAACCCCGATCTGCTCCTCCGCCTCTTTCCAGTTCCTCTGTTCGATCGCCTCTCTCACTCCGGGAAGCGTCTTGACTCCATAACCGGTGTACGCCCCCGGGGCATAAATCTCGTGAACGAACCATGGGCGCCGCGGCAGGCCGGGCCCCGTTAACGAGCGCTCCGACTTGATGAACAGGGCGTTGAGCGCCTCGGTGGCCGGAGCGGAAGGAGGGATTCGCCCTCCGTCTGCACCGGTCATCGCATCCTCGAATTCCTTCGATCTCAGTTTGAGAGAGGTCAGCGCGTTCTGGAGCGGCGCAAAGTTGAAATGGGGGACAGGATCGCGCGGATGCGGAACGACAAACGTTTGCTTCGGATCGGAAGCGAGTTCGAGCGACCGCTCTTTAATCTCCTGATTCAGCTCTTCGGTGTTCGTGCGCATCTCATCGGCGAGCTTCGAGACTTCATCGATATATTTCCCGACAGTCTCGACAAAACCCGAGAAATCGAAGGGCAGGAGGTCCGCGCCGGCGAGCCGCAGAACGGCCCGGCCTCCGGTTTGGGCAAGCGCGATACCATAGACAAACGACGAATCGTCGAAACGGATGTAATGATCGAAGGAATCGTAGATCGAGTGATAGGAACCCCCGCCGTTCTCGCCTCCGTACCCGATGTTGAGGGCGGAGACTCCCAGGTGCTGAAGAAACGGAGTGTAATCGGAACCCGACCCCAGCGCGCCGATCCGAAGATCCTTCCGGTCGCGCGCTTCTTTCCGTTCGTCTCCGGCCGATTCAGTAATTCGTGTGGCCCGCAGGCGCTCGGCGACGCTGATCCCCTTCTCCGGATCGATAACGTCCCGCGCAACCTGGTTGATGAATTTTTCGAGGGAGTGGGATCCCGCCACGAACAGAAACCCGCGGCCGTTGGTATCCGAGTTGATATACACCACGCCTTTTTGCTTTAAGGCATCTGCGTGCGCCTCGACCCACTCCGTCGATCCGAGAAGCCCCGGCTCCTCCCCGTCCCACGCACAGTACTTGATCGTCCGCTTCGGTTTCCATCCGCTTTTCATCAGCCCTCCGATTCCTTTTGCCTCTTCCAGCATGGCGACCTGCCCGCTCAATGGATCGGCGGCACCGTTCACCCATCCGTCGTGATGATTCCCCCGAATGATCCATTCGTCGGGGTATTGCGATCCCTCGATGCTCGCGATAACGTCATAGGCGGGAACGATATCCCAGTTGAACGCCAGTTTGAGATGAACCGTTGCGGGCCCCGGGCCCAGATGGTAGGTGACGGGAAGCGCGCCGCGCCACGCCTCGGGCGCGACCGGCCCTCGGAGAGATGCCAGAAGAGGGAGAGCGTCGCTGTATGAAATCGGGAGAACCGGAATCTTCGTGAGCGTCTTCGCCTCCTTGATCGGAAGGCGCTTTGCGTCCTTTGTTGCCCCGACAAACGGCGTCAGGGGATCTCCGGGATGGAGCGGCATGTCCGCCACCGAGCCCCTCTGCGCGCCGGATTCGCCCCGGTAGGCTCCCTTGGGGTAGATGTCCCCCTGGAAAAAGCCGTCGTCGCGCGGATCGGAATAAATGATGCATCCGATCGCGCCGTGTTCTGCGGCGACTTTCGGTTTTATCCCGCGCCACGATCCGCCGTACCGGGCAATGGCAATCTTACCCTTTACGTTTACGCCGAGCTGTTCGAGCGTTTCATAATCGCTCGGAATTCCATAGTTGACGTACACGAGCTCGCCCCGCACATCGCCGTCGATTGAATACGCGTTGTAGACCGGGAGTTGTTCCGAGGTCTGATTTGAGGTCGAATCTTCCGGCAGGGGTGGTTCCGCAAGACGCGCCGTGAAGGCAACGGGAGTCGTCATCTCGAGCAGCCGCGTTTTTGGAGTGGGGAAGAGAACATCGAACTCTTCGATGGCTGTCTTGAACCCCCACGAGCTGAACAATGAGGCGATGAACTCCGCGTTCTCTTTCCCGCGCGCCGATCCGACGTGATGGGGCCTCGCCGAGAGCTGCTTCAGCCAGTGGCGAAGATCCTCCCTCTTGAGGGATGAATCAAACTGCGATTCCAGATGTCGTTGCCCGGCGGCGGCGCCCTCGGAAAACCCAAGCAGTGATTTTTCCCTCTCCCCGCGGGCCTGGGGGAAAGCGGGCGCGCCGAAGCAGAGGAGCAGTATGCAAAGGAAGATGTTCTTTTTCATCATTGTGGCTTTACGATCGTTTGAATTATTGTGAGTCATTTATTTTCGCTTATTCGGAAGCCGATTGAGCGCCGTTTCTCTTTAAGATTCCGGATTGGAATCTTAAAGAGACGTACTCGCAGTTCACCTTGGCTGCCCAATCGTTGCAGATTCCTCGAGCAATGTGCGTTCCGCTCCGTTTACAGGAATATTCTGGATATGTCTGATTCGTTCAAGGACTGGAGGATGGGAATAATTCAAAAAAACATAGAGCGGGTGGGGTGACACGTGCGAGAGATTGTCCCGAGAAAGCTTCTTGAGAGCGTCGATCATCGGCCCTCGCGTGCGGGTTGTTTCGACTGCAAAGCGATCCGCCTCGAATTCATGTTTTCGCGAGATGATGTGCAAGAGGATCGAAACGATAAACTCGATCGGTGTATACAGCATGCCGAAGAAAATCAGCCCTGCATACACCGAAACGTGCTGCATGAAGAAAGCCTCGAACAAACCCCGGTCATTGAGGAAGTGTGAAAGCAGGAAAAAGATGACGCCCATGTGCAGGATACTGATAACGATTCCCTGAAGGATATGCTTTTTCTTATAATGGCCGATTTCGTGCGCTAGTACCGCCACCAATTCATCGACGGTGTGTTTGGCGATGAGCGTATCGAACAATGCGATTCTCTTGTGCTTCCCGAATCCCGTGAAGAACGCATTCGACTTGCTGGAACGCTTCGACCCGTCCATCACGAAGATATCCTGGAGACCGAATTGAAGGGACTTCGCATACGAAACGATCCTGTCTCTCAATTCGCCCGGCTGGAGCGGCGTAAACTTATTGAAGAGGGGCATGATCCATGTCGGCGCAATGAACTGGACGAACAATGTGAAGAGGGTCGAAGCGATCCAGCAATACAGCCAGGCGTTTCCCCCT
>DASQAZ010000018.1:0-3383 GCA_035635475.1 Bacteroidota bacterium
CGAGGAGGCATCGATTATCCTGCCAGGTCCAAACACCGAAATACCGCTCCGTATCTGCGCCCTGGGCGGCAGCATCGGTACCCCTCGGGAGGGAATCACAGCTGAAGTCGTGGAAGTAAAATCATTTGACGAGCTGAAGGCGCTGGGTGACGGCGCGAAGGGTAAAATTGTATTCTTCAATCGACCTCTTGACCGAAGCAAAGCGAGCACATTCGAGGCCTATGGCGGCGCCGTCAACCAACGGGGCCAGGGGGCGGTCGAGGCCGCAAGAGCGGGAGGAGTCGCGGCACTGGTGCGGTCGATGACTACACGGCTGGATAACGTACCCCATACAGGATCGATGGGCTACAACGACAGCGTGCCGAAAGTGCCGGCCGCGGCCGTGAGCACGCTCGGGGCGGATCTCCTCGATAGTTTGCTCGCCTCGAAAAAGGGTCTTCGCCTGAAGCTGAAGCTCGGGTGTCAGACACTGCCGGATGCCGAGTCTGCCGATGTGATAGGGGAGCTCAGAGGCTCGGAGCACCCTGAAGAAGTGATCGTCATTGGAGGCCACCTCGACAGCTGGGACAAGGGTACGGGCGCACACGATGACGGCGCGGGGTGCAGCCATTCGCTTGAAGCGCTGCGGTTGCTCAAGGATCTGGGATTAACACCGAAGCGAACGATCCGTGTGGTGCTCTTCATGAACGAGGAGAACGGATTGCGCGGCGCTAAAGCTTACGCGGCGAAGGACCGGCCGGGCGAAAAACACATCGCTGCCATCGAGACTGATGCGGGAGGATTTTCTCCGCGCGGGTTTGGCATCCAGGCGGACTCGTCAATCATTGAGAGAATCGCGCGGTGGGCCTATCTGCTCCGGCCGATCGAAGCCGACCGTATTCAAAAGGGCGGCGGGGGGGCGGACATTTCTGAACTCGGTAAAAAGGGAGTGCCGACACTCGGTCTGAGAGTCGATGGACAGCGCTATTTCGATTATCATCACTCCGACAGCGATACGATCGACAAGGTGAACGAACGGGAGCTTGAACTAGGTGCGATCGCCCTCGCTATTCTTTCTTACGTACTCGCACAGGAAGGCGTATAAAAGTTTTTGATCAACCACTATTCTCTGAGGTGCCCATGCTAAAATATATAATGGTTATTGTACTTCTCTTCGCATTCGTTCATTGCGGATATGGGCAAGTTGCCCAGGAGAAGGTCGATACGTCTGCAATCTCAAAAATAAGGGATGAGGGTTTCAATCGATCTCAGGTCATGGATCTCCTGAGCACGCTCTCCGATGTGTACGGCCCGCGGCTCACCGGGTCGCCCGGATTCAAACGAGCGGCTGAGTGGGCGAGACAGACGCTCGATTCGTGGGGATTGGAGAACGCGCACCTCGAGGCGTGGGGCCCATTCGGCAGGGGTTGGTCGCTGAAACACTTTTCAGCCAATGTCATCGGATCCCAGGTATTCCCCCTGATCTCATACCCGAAAGCATGGTCGCCGGGTACCGGCGGAGAGATAACGGCGGATATTATTTATTTTGATGCGAAGAGTGACAGCGCTGTCGCAGAATTCAGGGGAAAACTCAAGGGAAAATTTGTTCTTATAGGTGACCCGCGCGATATCAAGGCCCACTTCGATCCCGAGGGATGGCGCGATGCAGACTCGACGCTCCTGAAGCTTGCCAACGCCGAGATGCCCATGCAAAGAGGCGGCCGGGGCGGAAGGTTTCAAATGACGCCGGAGCAGAAGGCGAGGGCGATTGTCAATTTTCACAAGCAGGAACTCTGCGACAAGGAAGGGGTGGCTGCGATTCTGACAATAAGCGGCGGAGACGGTGGAAATGTGTACGTCCAGCAGGCAAACGTTGCAGCGCATCCCGATACGCCGTTCACGAGACGGATTAACGCCTATGACCCGAAAGCGCCGAAAATTTCGACCCAGATACAGGTCGGGGCCGAGCATTATAATAGACTGGTCCGCATGATCCAGAAGGGGGAACATCCGAAGCTGTCGCTGGACCTTGAGGTGAGCTTTACCAAAGAGGATTCATGCTGGGACATCCTTGCCGACTTGCCAGGATCAGACCTGAAGAACGAACTGGTTATGATCGGGGCGCATTATGACTCATGGCACGGGGGTACGGGAGCGACGGATAACGGCACGGGGTCTGCAGTCTGCCTTGAAGCCATGCGAATTCTCAAGACTCTCGGTCTGAAGCCGCGCCGGACGATTCGCATCGGACTTTGGAGCGGCGAGGAACAGGGCCTGTTGGGCTCAGCGGCCTACGTGAAGAAACACTTCGGGGAGAGAGTGGGACCCGACTCGAATTTCACGGTGACGCTGAAACCGGAAGCCGAAAAGTTTTCTGTGTACTTCAATAACGACAACGGAAGCGGAAAGGTGCGCGGCGTCCACATGCAGGGGAATGAATCCGTCCGGCCGATTTTCCGCGCCTGGCTCACCCCGTTCGGGAATATGGGCGCGTCAACATTGACGCTGCAGAATACCGGCGGGACCGATCACCTCTCATTCGATGCGATCGGACTTCCGGGGTTTCAGTTCATTCAGGATCCAATCGAGTACGAGACCCGGACCCATCACTCAATCATGGACGTGTTCGACCGAGCTCAAGCGGACGACCTGAAACAAGCGTCGGTTATTATGGCTGCGTTCGCTTACAACGCCGCCATGCGCGACGGCCAATTTCCCCGGAAGCCGATTCCCCAACCGGCTACGGCGCGCGGCAGCCAGTGATCACCACGGCCAGGAGGTGTGAGCTATGGCCCTCCGCTGCTTGCTTGTTGCACGTCCAGCGGGCGATTTGTACATTAAAGTGATATGAGCTTACTGGCAGTCGGTTCGGTTGCGATGGATACGATTGAGACGCCGTTCGGACGGGTTGACAACGTCCTCGGCGGGTCTGCCACCTACATCGCCACCGCCGCGAGCTACTTCGTGACGCCGATCCGGCTCGTCGGAGTCGTCGGTGGCGACTTCCCGAAGGAATACATCGACTTTCTCGAGAGCCGGGACATCGATCTTGAGGGCCTGCAAGTTGTCAAGAACGGGAAGACCTTCCGCTGGGGCGGCCGGTACCAGTATGATCTTAACACGAGGGAGACGCTCTTCACCGAACTGAATGTGTTTGAACATTTTAATCCCATCATTCCCCCCGCCTTCCGCAAGTCGACCTACATTTGTCTCGGCAACATCGATCCTGATCTTCAGCGAAAGGTTCTCGAGCAGATTGAAAAGCCGCGGCTGGTCGTGGGAGACACGATGAATTTCTGGATCAAGGGAAAGAAAAAAGAGCTTCTGGCGACGCTGAAGCGGATGGACATCGTCATCATCAACGATGCAGAAGCCCGCCAGCTCACGGAGGAGGCAAACCTGAT
>DASQAZ010000019.1:0-34779 GCA_035635475.1 Bacteroidota bacterium
TCGACCGCAGGGATGAAGCGCGAAAGGCGGAATGTGTTCGGCCAGGCATCCTTGATCTGGCGGACGAGAAGGTCTTCTTTCCCGCTTCGTGTGAGATCGTCGAACGCAGCTCCCGCCTCGGCGCTGAGGATGATGGAAAGATCGTTCGTCGGAAAATCAGGCAGGCGGATGGGGATCAGCCGCGCGCCGAGCGATTGCAGGACGGCGAGACTAGAATCGTCATTCGCTTTGTTCTCCTTCACGCTGTCGAAATCGTTTTTCAGGTATCCAATACGGAGGCCTTTGAGGACAATGTTGGGGTCATAATTGAACGGAAGGTCATACAACGTCTGGTCGTACCCGTCGGGTCCCTCAATCGTGTTGAATACCAGCGCACAATCTTCGACGGTGCGGCAGATCGGACCGATTTTGTCCATAGACCAGCTCAGGGCCATTGCTCCTTTTCTGCTGACGCGGCCATAGGTGGGCCGGAGTCCCGTCACGCCACATCGCGTAGAAGGAGAAACGATCGAACCCCACGTTTCTGTCCCGATCGCAAAGCCGACAAGCCCGGCAGACGTCGCCGAAGCAGAACCGGCGGATGAACCGCTTGAGCCCTGTTTCAGATTCCAGGGATTTTTTGTCGTGCCTCCGAACCAGACATCTCCCCAGGCGAGTTCGCCCATCGTGAGTTTCGCCACCAGAACAGCGCCCGCATTTTCGAGCCGCTTGATGACGGTCGCATCTTCATCGAATACCTGATCCTTGAACGGGACGGAACCCCACGTCGTTTTGATTCCTTTCGTTGAGAGCAGGTCTTTTGCGCCGTACGGGATGCCATGAAGAGGTCCCCGATACTTTCCGGCGGCGATCTCGTCATCGGCGCGCTTTGCCTGTGCAAGCGCGAGGTCCTCCGTTAGAGTTATAACGCATTCGAGCTTGGGCCCGTACTTTTTCAGCCGGTTCAGATACATGCGCGTCAATTGCATGGAGGTCAATTTCTTCGTTCTCAGCAGCTCTGCGAGCTGGCCGACCGAATAAAATGCGACATCCTCAACATTGGAAGGCAACGCGACAGCACCTACCGAGCCTGTCCGGAAAGGCTTCCGTGTTGAGTCGATGATCATGCCGTTCGGAATCGGGTTAAACAAGATCGACGGCGGCACGTCGTTCGAAATGTGCACTTTCCGGATCTTGTTGTAGTTCTCCAATTGGTCTTTCAATCCATCACGCATCGAATCACGTTTCGCGTCTGCAAAATCGAGCCCGATGAGTTTCTCGGCCGAGGCGATGATATCGCGCGTAATCGGATTCGGAGGAGATTGCGACTGGAATACTGCGCCGAGCAAAAAGCAGAGGGCGCAGGAGAGTACAATCGCCAAGAGGAATAGTCGACGGGGCATTGGGGTGTCCTTCCCGATGTTACGGCACTATGGAGGGGTGGGCTTCGCCGAAGGCGAACGCAACCGGCCCGGGATCAAGGGGAGAGCATCGGAAGAGCGCGGGCCATTCATCTTCCGTGGCATTGTTTGTATTTCTTTCCGCTTCCGCACGGGCAGGGGTCGTTTCTTCCGACTTTCTCGCCAACGTGGATGGGCTGCGGTTTACCCGCACGCGCCTCCGGAGCGCCCCTCTGATGCTGGGCGGCCTCTTCCCCGCTGACCGGCGCGCGGTTCGCCTGGAAGCCCATACCGAGAGAGGACTCGTGCGTCAGCGTCACGTGCTGGGGGGGCGCGATTCTCGGCGCTCTGTGCACGGGCATTTCCTGTTCCGTTTGGGGGAAGAGCTTGAAGACCAAATTGAGCGTCTCAACATCGATCATGTCGATCAGCTCGACGAACATGTTGAATGCCTCGGATTTGTATTCCAGGATCGGATCTTTCTGACCGTAGGCGCGCAAATGGATCCCTTCTTTCAGATCGTCCATCTCGCGAAGGTGATCCTTCCATTTTTCATCGATCACCTGGAGGGCGACCATTTTTTCAAGCATGTTCATGCTCTCGGCGCCGATTCGCTCCTCCTTGCGTTTATGGAATTCCGTGGCGGCCTTAAAAACTTCCTGGCTCACGCCTCCCTTGCCCATTTTCTGCCAGTGATCGGGGGAAATATTGAAGTCGATAAGGAAATTTGTCCGAAGCGATTCCCTCAGTGCATCGATCTCCCCGTGGTCGTAGTATTTTTCCACGAGCTTATCGATAAAATCGTACAGCATCTCGAATATATCTTCCCGCAAGCGGTCACCCAGCAGCGCGTGACGGCGACGTGAGTAGACAACTTCTCGCTGCTGATTCATGACGTTGTCATATTCGAGCAGCCGTTTCCGGATGGCAAAATTATTCTCTTCGACCTTCTTCTGGGCGCGCTGAACCGAGCGTGTGATCATCGGATGCTGGATCACATCGCCCTCCTTCAATCCGAGCCGATCCATGATTCCGGCGATTCTGTCGCTGCCGAACAAGCGCATCAAATCATCTTCGAGCGAGAGATAAAACTTCGAAGAACCCGGATCGCCCTGCCGGCCTGACCGTCCCCGCAATTGGCGGTCGATTCGCCGGGCCTCATGGCGCTCCGTGCCGATGATATGCAGGCCGCCCGCACCCGCCACGCCGGGACCCAGCTTGATATCCGTGCCGCGCCCCGCCATGTTCGTTGCAATCGTGACCGACCCCGGCAGGCCTGCGTGGGCGACAATCTCCGCCTCTCGCTGGTGCTGCTTGGCGTTCAGGACGTTATGCGGGATCCCCTGGCGTTTAAGCATGCGGCTCAGCGTCTCCGAGACGTCCACCGATGTCGTTCCCACGAGCACGGGGCGATTCAATTTCCGCAGTTCTTCGATCTCCTGGATGACCGAATTATACTTTTCCCTCCGGGTCCTGTAGATGACATCGTCCATGTCGTCCCGGACCATCGGCTTATTCGTCGGGATGACAACGACATCGAGCTTATAAATTTCAAAAAATTCCGACGCTTCGGTCTCTGCGGTGCCCGTCATCCCGGCGAGCTTCTTATACAGCCGGAAATAGTTCTGCAGCGTGATCGTCGCCAGGGTTTGCATGTCGCGCTCGACCTTGACGCCTTCTTTGGCTTCGATCGCCTGGTGCAGGCCATCCGAGTAGCGACGGCCCGGGAGCAACCTTCCGGTGAACTCATCGACGATCATCACCTTGCCGTCGTCGGAGACCACGTACTCGTCGTCCCGCTCGTACAGAGAGTAGGCGCGGAGGAGCTGCGTCACGGTGTGAATCCGGTCGCTACGCTCCGCGTAGAGTAGGTTCAACTCATCCTTCTTGCGCTGCTTCTGATCGACGGTCAGCGACTGATCGCTTTCAATCAGGGCAATTTCAGATCCAACATCCGGAATGATGAAAAAATCTTTATCATTTGAACTGCCGGCGAGGACTTCCCTCCCCTTCTCGGTCGGATTGATCGAGTGATCCTTTTCATCGATCGCATAGTAGAGCTCGTCGTCGATCTCGTGCATGCGGGCGGATTGATCGCGCAGGTAGTCCATCTCCGTTTTTTGCATCAGGCGCTTGTTGCCCTGCTCCGAAAGAAGTTTCATCAGCCGTGAATGCTTGGGGAGGCCACGGAACGCCCGTAACAACTGCACGCCGGCTTCCTCTTCTCTCCCCTCAGCGAGTGCCTTTTCCGCTTCGGCCACGATTTTTGTCACGTAGTTGCGTTGGGCGCTGACCAGCCGCTCGACCCGGGGTTTCATCTCCGCAAATTTGTGGTCCTCGGTTTTCACCGGTCCGCTTATAATCAAGGGCGTCCTGGCCTCGTCGATCAAGACCGAGTCGACTTCGTCGACAATCGCATAGTAATGTTCGCGCTGCACCAGTTCCTCCGGCGCCACGACCATGTTATCCCGGAGATAGTCGAACCCGAATTCGTTGTTGGTGCCATATGTAATGTCGGCTCCGTACTGCTTGCGGCGCTGCACCGCGTCCATCTGCGACTGGATGCATCCGACCGTCAAACCCAGAAATTCAAAGACCTTTCCCATCCACTCGCTGTCCCGGAGTGCGAGGTAGTCGTTGACGGTGACAAGGTGTACGCCGCGTCCTGGAAGGGCGTTGAGGTACATCGGCATCGTGGCCACCAGGGTTTTTCCTTCCCCTGTGGCCATTTCGGCGATCTTGCCTTCATGGAGGACCACCGCGCCAATCAGTTGAACATCGAACGGGACCATATCCCAGACAATCTTACGGCCCGTGACGTCCCAGGACTGACCAACGAGCCTCCGGCAAGTCTCCTTCACCACCGCGTACGCTTCGGGGAGGAGCTCATTCAGGACGCCATTGACCGCGGCATCGAGATCCTTCTTCTGCTGGTCAAGTTGAGAGTAGACCGTCTCCCGCTCTTCGAGTGTCATATTCTCCGGAGCCTTCAATTGCTCCTTCAGCGCGGCAGTTTCCTCCTCGATTTCCTTCGTTGCCTCCTTGAGGCGGCCGCGAAATTCGGCGGTCTTCCCCTTCAATTCCTCGTCGGATAGCTTTTGAAACTCTTCGGCATACCGATTAATCTCCTCGACGATCGGAAGCATTCTCTTGACATCTTTTTCCGATTTGCTGGGAAATATTTTGGACAAAACCTTCAGCATGCGGGTGGTATTCGATGAAATTTCATGTTCATGGTGTCAAATTTAATCAATTTTGCCGACTTAATCAAACCGCCGCCTGGTTGCTTTTCGTTTTTAATTCCTTAATATGTTCCTCGATTATGCTCGAACGATACTGCTGCCTGGTGCTGCTGGGTTTTTTGCTCGCATCCTGCTCATCCGTGCCGCCGACGGGAAAACCATCCTCTCCTGAAACCGGCCGAAGCGCGCTTGACAAACTTCACAGTCAGATCGACTCGGTCTTTGCGGACTCCGCGCTCTCGCCCTGTTTTGTCGGGGCCAAGATCGTCTCGCTCACCGACGGAAGAGTCTTATACGAACGCAACGCCAACAAACTGTTCCACCCGGCCTCCAACATGAAGCTCCTGACGACCGCAGCGGCGCTCAAGATTCTGGGAAAGGACTTCAAATTCCGGACCGTCCTCGGGGCAGATTCCGTGATCCGCCGCGGTGAGCTCCGGGGAAGTCTCTATGTCAAAGGGTCCGGCGATCCGCTGACCACGATCTCCGACATCGATTCTCTCGTCAGCAGCGTTCGAAGCCATGGAATTGAAAAGGTTCGAGGAGGGATCGTCGGCAACACCTCCTACTTCGACACTCTCTACTGGGGCGCCGGCTGGATGTGGGATGATGAACCCGATCCGGATGAAGCCTTCATCTCGGCCCTGAGCGTGAATGACAACGCGATCGAAGTCTCGGTCGGACCCGGACGGCGGATCGGGGACGCGGTCGAGGCCACCCTCAATCCAGCAACGTCGTTTATGAAGGTGCTCAATTCGGGCGTCACCTCGCGCGATACCCTCATCCCGCACATAAAAGTCACGAGACGCAGGGGCGAAAACACAATTCTTATCGAGGGCAGAATGGACCCTCACGCTGCCAAAGAGCAATTCACGCTCAGCGTTTGGAGGCCCGAACTCTACTTTCTCAACTTGTTGAAAGAGCGGCTGGCCGAGGCAGGTGTGAAAGTCCGGGGAGCGGTCCGCCTGGACACACTCGCCGGAACGCTTACATTGGCAATGCTGTCGCATCCAATCGATTCGGTCTTGCACAAGGTCAACAAACCGAGCGACAACCTTGCTGCAGAGAGCCTTTTGAAAGCGATCGCCGCCGAGCGAGGAGGAGAGCGGGGATCTTCGACCGTAGGATTGTCACTCGTTGAGTCGTGCCTGGCCGCGATCGGCGTCGACACGACAAACATGATGCTCTACGACGGCTCGGGAGTATCGTGGTATAACGCAATCTCTCCCGACGCCATGGCTCAACTTCTCGTGAAAATGAGCCGGGATACGGATCTGTTCAAGGATTTCTATGGGAGCCTGCCTGTAGCGGGCGTGGATGGGACGCTCAAGTCGCGGATGAAAGGAACTTCTGCCGAGGGCAACGTGCACGCCAAGACCGGGAGCCTGACGGGAGTCAGTTCACTCTCGGGCTATGCGACTTCCGCAGACGGAAGACCTCTCGCGTTCAGTATTTTGTGCAATCATTTCCCTTCGAAACTGTCGGTACTCCGGGATATGCAGGATAAAATCATGGAACTGCTGACCGGCTCGAGGCTGAACATACGCTGACGATGCAAACGTCCCTCCGATGAAAATCAGAGTTCGAGCGAATTGATGACGATATCGCCCCCTGATGTCTCCAGCCGGATCAGGTTTCCCCCTCCGTTGATTTTGCCGTCGAAACTTCCATCTTTCAGTTTTCCCGAGAACTGAAAATCGCAACTGACGTCTCCCCCGGTCGTTTCCGCCTTCACATCCGCTGTAATTGCCTTTGGCAATCGAACGACCAGATCACCCCCGGACGTCTCAAGGTCGATTCCCTTGTTGTCCTTCAGGGCGATGCGGACATTTCCGCCCGAAGTGGACGCACGAAGCTTCCCGTCGCTTTCTTTAACATCGATATCGCCCCCGGAACTCTCAAAGTCCATCGATCCCACGATCGAAACCCCGTGAATATTTCCCCCGGAGGTTTCAATCTTGCACTCCCCCGTCGATTCGCGCACGTCCACATTCCCTCCTGAGGTGCTCATTCGCACCGTGCCGTCGAGCTTGGAGAGATCCAAATTCCCGCCGGAAGTCTCTCCGTCGATCCTCCCCTTCACAGCGAGGATCGTCAGATCTCCCCCGGCCGTGTTCAGGTCGAGATTAAAATCGGTCGGAACCTGAACGTCGTATTGAACGTCGAGGTCATTGTCCCAGCAAAAATTCATATAGTTGCGTCTGAGACGCGATTCTACCTTGACCGTGTTGTTGTTCTGATCGAAACGCACGTCAAATTTCTTCAGGAGCGATTCGGAGCCGCGCGCGAGGACATGGATCGAAACCTCTTTCGAATCGGTCCCGGAAACAGTGATGCTTCCGTCATCGGCCCTGATAACTAGTTTGCCGCCCGGCGTCACGGTGAATGACTTGTCAAAGCGCTTCTCATTTCCGGAATTGCCGGTTTCGCCCTGCTGAAAGGAGCGGGCGCGGCCCGACAGGCCAATCATTGTGGCACCGAAGACGATTGCCAGCCCTAGAAAGACTGCCATCTTCGCCCCAACACTCAGAGAACTATTCATATGACCCTCCTTGACGATGTTTCGGTTGGTGTTCGTTCTTAATAAACGTACCGAGAGCAAAAAGGTTACATTTGCCCGCTGCGGCCTGCATTGCGAATGAGGCGGTATTTTCTTAAATTCGATGAGTTCTCGGACATTTCTGGAAACAATGATACGCGCCCTTCTTTTTCTCGTCCTTACCCCCCTCTGCCTGAGCTGCACGAATGAATCCCCGAAGAAAGATGGCCCCTCCGCAGAGACGCTGAAAGCCGCACCTGTGATTCCGGTTTTCGACGGCAAAAAGGCCTTCGGATTTCTTCAAGCGCAAACCGACTTCGGCCCGAGGGACGCGGGTTCGCTGGGCCACGAGTCCTGTCTGCGCTACCTGCAGCTTCAAATGAAGGAATACGCCGATACGGTTAAGTTGCAGCCGTTCACGGCACGAGGTTATGACGGCAACCAGCTGCACTTCACAAATATCATTTCCTCGTTCAAGCCCGGCGCCCCCACTCGAATTCTCCTCCTTGCTCATTGGGATACCAGGCCCCGGGCCGACCAGGATCCCGATCCGGCGAAACGCAATCAGCCCATTCTCGGTGCGAATGACGGGGCGAGCGGAGTCGCGGTGCTCATGGAGGTTGCCCGGCATCTCCGGTCACATCCTCCTGCTATCGGAGTCGACATCCTGTTCGACGACGGCGAAGACTACGGGAAAGAGGGAGACACCCGGAACTATCTCCTGGGAACGAAGTATTTTTCAAAAAACCTGCCTCCGGGGTTCAACCCCAGCTTCGGAATACTTCTGGATATGGTCGGTGACCGGCAACTTGAGATCCAGAAGGAGCCCTACTCTGTCCAGTACGCGGCCGACGTGGTCGATCTGGTCTGGTCGGCGGCAATGGACTTAAACGTGTATCAGTTTACCAGTGCTGTTCAAAGAGCGGTTCTGGACGATCACCTGCCTTTGAACGAGGTCGGGATTAAAACGATCGACCTCATAGATTTTAACTACCCGGACGCCAGCAATCGCTACTGGCACACGACTAATGACACGCCCGATAAATGCGGTCCGGAGAGCCTCGAGGCGGTCGGGAAGGTGCTGATCTACGTCATCTACCGTAAGCCCTTCTGAATCCCGTTCAACGGGATGAAAACCTATCTGGAGATCACGATCCCTGCCGACGAATCGGAGAGGGAGCTCCTGATAGCTCCGATGGCTGATTTGGGCTGCAAGGGGTTTCTGGAGACAGATTCCTCTTTGAATTCATACCTCGAAATAGGCCGTCTCACGAGCGGGCAACTTGCGAGCTTGCCCGACCGGCTCAATTCAATACTCAACGCACTAGCAATCACCGGCAAGCCAAGCATGCGCGAGATTCCCGAGGAAAACTGGAACCGCCGGTGGGAGGAGAGCATCGAGTCGATTGAGATTGGTGAGCGGTTCGTTATCAAGCCGTCCTGGCGGAGTTACCCGGAAGGCACTGAGAAGCTCGTTCTTGAAATCGACCCCAAGATGTCCTTCGGCACCGGCCATCACGAGACCACCCGGTTATGCCTCAGGCTGCTCGAACGATGGCTGAAGTCCGGCAGCCGCGTGCTGGATGTCGGAACCGGGACGGGAATTCTGGCAATCGCTGCGGTCAAATTGGGGGCGGCGGCGGCGGTCGGGATCGACGTCGACGACTGGTCTGTGAGCAATGCGCTCGAAAACGTGAAGGCGAATGGCCTGGCGGGCTCGGTGCGGATCTCCGGGGCATCGTTTCAGGATTTCGATGGAGAACAATTTGATTGTGTCCTGGCAAACCTCAGCCTCGACACGATCAGCGAGGGGCTCCATAGCCTGGTTGGGCTCACAATCCAGAACGGTTTGCTCATCCTCTCGGGGTTTTTGTGCTCCGATGCTACCACGATCGAGAAGCGTCTCGCCGCACTCGGACTTGCCATCGCCGACCGGCTTGACGAGGGCGACTGGATGGCAGTCGTTGTCCGAAGGAAATGAGAATAGCAAGCATCGACATCGGGACCAACACCCTCCTTCTCCTCGTGGCCGACATCGACACGAAGGGCGTCATCCATCTGGTGCACCACGAGGAGCGGGTTCCGCGGCTCGGAAGAGACGTCGACAAACAGAGAGTCATCGGCATCTCCGCGTTCGACAAGATCGGCTGGATCCTCAACGAGTACAAGAACCTCTCCGTCCAACACCGTTGCGACGCGATCGTCGCATGCGCCACCAGTGCCGTGAGGGACGCGGCCAACAGGTCCGATTTCATCTCCTACCTCCGGAGCACGACCGGGATCAATGTGGAAGTCTTGACGGGCGAAGAGGAGGCGATCTGGTCATACCGGGGGGCCATGAGCGACATCAAGGGGCTCGGTCTGCCTGCAGCTGTCATCGATATCGGAGGAGGGAGTACGGAGGTGTCTTTCCCTCAAGGCAGCGAGGCAGCGTCGGGCAAAACTCCTTTACATCACCTGAGCTATCAGCTTGGATCGGTTAGACTTACAGAGCGCTACCTTCAGCATAGTCCACCCGTCCCTGGAGAGGTGGAGGCAGCAAAGAATTCTATCCGGGAGGCATGGAATCCGATCGAGGGGCTCGACGGACGAAGATACGATCTCGTCGGAGCGGCCGGAACTGTCACGACCCTGGCCTGCCTCGACCAGAAATTGCCCGAGTTTCTGCTCGAGAAGGTGAGCGGCTACAGATTATCACGGGAGCATGTTGAGGCGTGGCTGGAAAAGCTTTTGAAAATGACGCCGGAGCAAATCCAATCTCTCTCGCAGGCAACCCTCGGCCGGTCAGACATTCTGACCGCAGGAGCGCTGATTCTTGCAGAGTTCATGAAGCGATTTCGGTTTGAAACAGTGATCGCCACCGAGCGGGGCCTGCGATATGGTCTGGTGATACGGGAGTGGGAGAAAACACAAAAGTAACCGAAAACGCTTCAGTCAACGCTTTCTGCCGATCCTGTGTACGATCCGTTCGAGCGAAGCAACGCTTTGATCGATATCATCATCCGACGTGGAGACCCCCATGGAGAAGCGGATTGTCGCCCTCGCAGTCGCGACATCCCTTCCCATGGCTATGAGGACATGGGAGGGCTCGATACTCCCCGAGCTGCACGCAGAACCGCTTGCCGCCGCGATCCCGGCAAGGTCAAGGTTGAAGAGGAGCGCCTCTCCGTCGATTTCTATCTTGGCGCTGTCGAACGATACGTTAAGAATCTGCGGGAGCGATTCACTGGAATCGCCGTTGAAGAGCAGGAACGGAAATCGGTCCTCCAACATTGCTCGAAACCGCGTCTTTAATCCAGTCAGACGGTTGCGTTCAGCGCCCATCCTCTTTTGCATCAATGAGGCAGCCTTTGCAAAGCCGACCGCCAGCGCAACATTCTCGGTTCCGGCCCTCCGTCCCCGCTCCTGACCTCCGCCGTGCATCAGGCGTTCAATTTCAACGCCCCGCCGGATATAGATGGCCCCGATCCCTTTCGGTCCATAGATTTTGTGGGCAGAGAGCGAGAGCAGATCCACCCCGAGCTCATTCACATTGACCGGAATCTTTCCGAAACTCTGGACCGCATCCGAGTGGAATACCGTCTTGTTTTCCCTGGCCACCCTTGCAATTTCGGCGATCGGATTAATCGACCCAACCTCGTTGTTTACGTGCATGACGGATACGATCCCGGTGCGCGGGTTCACGGCGTGTCTCACGTCCTCGACATTCACGCGCCCCGAGCCATCGATCGGAAGATGCGTCACGCTGAATCCGGTTCGGGATAAATAGTCGCACGGCTCGAGGATTGCATGATGCTCCGCCCTGCTCGTGACAATGTGGTTCTTCCCTTTTGCAAGCATCAAGGCCGCAACGCCCTTGAGCGCAAAATTGTCGGCTTCGGTTCCCGAGCTGACGAAACTGATTTCTCCCGACTGGGCGCCTAGAAGGGCTGCAAGCGAATCCCGGCTCGAATCCAGTGCGACGCGCGCCTCCCGTCCGAACGAGTGGACCGAGGAAGCATTCCCGAATTTCTCGATATAGTAGGGCTGCATCGCTTCAAACACCTCGGGATCGAGGGGAGTCGTGGCAGTATGGTCCATGTAGATTTTCCGCATCCTTGAAATATACGACGGTTGGCGAACATCCACAAACAGAAAACCCCCCAGGGAACAATCCATGGGGGGCTTCCGACTGGATGAATCTCGCAGTCTTCGAACTAATCGCCGCCGCGGGATCCCCGCTCCCGATGCATCTCATCCATGGCAGTCCGGAGGCGCCGTCCGAAGTTCCGCTCGAAGAGGAGGTACCTCGCAAATCGTTCCGGCGAGAGAAAGTTTCGTAATTCGTCCTGATAGCGCTGACGTTCCGCGAAAATCTTCTGATCGAGCTCGAGGACCTTTCCTGTCACCGCCTTCAGATTCCCGGTGTCTTTTTCGTCGCCGAGCATGCGCTCGATATCGTCCAGGAGCGAGTTGCGCGACTTCATGAGCTCGCGCACCTTGTCTTCATGGGCGCTGTTCTTTGCATACAGCCGCACCGCCTCTTCCTCGTTCAGCTTGAGCACCTCGACCAGTCTCATCATCTTGAACTTCTCGAGCCGCCCGTGATCTCGCATCTCCGGATCACCGGGCATTCTGTGACGTTGAGCGAATCCGACGGTCGAGATCGCAGCCGCCGCAATCAGCAGACTCAAAAGGAATCTCATTGTTGGCCTCATGGAATGTGTGAATTGCATTGTGTTCACCTGGATGTATCACTGAGCGAAGGCAGGAGCAGACCGGCATCCTGGTCGCTCAAGTCCTCGGTTCCTGCCGTGATATCCGCGTCCGTACTCCCCGCTCCGATTCCGTCCTCCCCCAGAATTGCTTTCACCTCTTCTAAGTCCGAGGAGGTGGCAGACGGTTCTTCAAGGGCCGGCTGGAGGATCTCCGAAACCGCCTGTTGATCGGATACACCCTGCAACTCATCAGGGGTTAGCTGCTCGAGTAGCGCAGAGAAATTCTCAGGGTAGTCCTCGCCCGTTTGCGGGGCGATCTTGATGACTGCCGCGGCAAGCACGATTGCCGCAGCCACCGGGAGGGCAAACCGGGTGGTCCATTGGGGAAGCACGCGTGCCGCGTTCTCCTCGAGCCGTTGATGCACCCGAGGCAGGATCGAGGTCCAGTACGATCCGGCGGGAGCCCAGGGCTGCCCCTCGTCAATCCGCGGGAACAACGCCTTGAGTTCTTGAGCATCCCGCGTGCAGGCAGGGCATCCGTCAAGATGACTCGACAGCCGGCGGTTCGTCTCCTCATCGGAGCGGCCGCGCACGAAATCAGGAAGCTCCGGGCGTGCTTCACGGCATCGCATCATCCCATCTCCTTGCGAACGTACTGTTGAACCTTTTTTAAGGCATGAAAATAGTTGGCCTTCAAACCGCCCACGGATTTTTTCAATACCTTCGCCATCTGCTCGTAGGGCATTTCGTCATAATAGCGCATAATGAACACCAGCTTCTGCTTCGGCGGAAGCCGCTGAATTGCCCGCTCGAGAACGGTTTGGTACTCGTTCCGCAGCAGCTCCGCATCGGGCAATTCTTCGGAACGGGACTCAATGGTATCATCATAGCGGATAAAATCCTTCACGCGTTTGGCCCGGACGGCGTTCAGAGAAACGTTCATCGCAATCCGGTACAGCCATGTTGAGAACTCCGAATCTCCGCGAAAGCCCTTGAGCGCCTTGAACATCCGGACGAATACGTCCTGAACGACATCGGCCGCGTCATCATGCTTTCCCATGACGCGCCGGGCGATCCAGTATACCCTCTCCTGGTGGCGCCTCACGAGCTCGTTGAAGCCCGTCAGATCGCCGTTCCGAAAGGCTTCGACCAACTCGAGATCCGTTCTTGAGGGCATTCTGCCCGGTCCGTTAGTTAGATGGGATGAAATCGGAAAAGTTTAACGAAATGGGCAGGGCCATCGCGGGGGGCGGTTGCCGTCGGGGGGGAGAGCCGGACTCACGCCGGCCTGATTGGCTGATCAGCGGCGCGCTCGCGCCTTCAGCGCCTTCCTGAGTTTCAGGAGTGTTTCCTTCAAATCCACCGAGATCATTTTCGTATCGGCAAGCACAGGCATGAAATTTGTATCGCCAGTCCAGCGGGGGACGACGTGAAAATGGACATGATCTGCGATACCGGCGCCGGCGACACGGCCGATATTCGAACCTATATTGAAGCCATCCGGTTGAGAAACCGATTGGAGCGCGATGGTCATCCTCTTCATGAGTTGCATCACTTCAGAGGACTCCTCCTCCGATAAATCGGTCAGGGCGGGAACGTGCCGATAGGGGACGACCATCACATGACCGCTGTTATACGGAAAAAGATTCAGGAGGACGTACGCCTTTTCCCCCCTCGTCACGATGAGATGCTCGTCGTCTTTATGATCCCGGTGGGCCGCACAAAGGATGCATGCTCTCTTCCCCCGGCCCGGCGACGAAAAGGTGTCGATGTATTTTGAACGCCAGGGTGAAAAAAGTCGCTGCATCGGCTTCGAATCCCGTCCTATGCTTCCTCCTCCACCTTCTCCTTTGCGTGTTCGGTCATGATCTTTTCGGCGATCTCGCGCGGCATTTCTTCATAATGGTTAAACTTTTGCCGGTGAATCCCGCGGCCCTGCGTCATGGATCGGAGGTTTGTCGAATACCGGAAGAGCTCCTTGAGCGGAACAAGCGCACGGATGATCTGATGAGACCCGTCGGTGTCCATGCCCAGGATTTTGCCGCGCCGGCTCGAGATGTCCCCCAACACGTCCCCCATGTGATCTTCAGGGACCATGACTTCGATTTCATATATGGGCTCCAGCAGAATGGGTTTCGCTTCTCTGAACCCCTTCTTGAATGCCATCCTCCCGGCTGTCTTAAATGAGTGGTCATCGGAGTCGACATCGTGGTACGACCCATCGAACAGGGTCACCTTCACATCGACCACCTTATAGCCCGCCATGACCCCGCTGACCATGGCCTCCACGATCCCCTTCTCGACCGCCGGAATGAAGCGGCCCGGAACAACGCCGCCGACTATGGCATCCTCGAACTCGAATCCCTTTCCCCGCGGCAATGGCTCGAGCTTGATCCATATATGCCCGAACTGGCCGCGGCCACCCGTTTGCTTCTTGTGTTTATACTCGACTTCATTCGCGCGGCCCCTGATCGTCTCGCGGTAAGGGACCTTCGGTTCCACCATGTCGACATCGACGCCATACTTCGCTTTCAGGCGCTTGATGATGATCTGAAGGTGAAGCTCTCCCTGACCGCTGATGACCGTTTGGTGCAGCTCCGGGTCGACAGTCATGACAAACGTCGGATCCTCCTCATGGAGGGCATGCAAGCCCGTGGCGATCCTGTCCTCATCCCCCTTCGATTTCGCGACGATTGCCATGCTGATCACCGGCTCCGGGAATTTGATCGGCGGGAGGATCACGGGAAAGGACCGGCTGCTTAATGTATTATTGGTGTGCGTGTCTTTCAGTTTGACAACGGCCCCGATATCGCCCGCCGAAACCCTTCCGATCTCCTTCCGTTCTTTTCCATTCATGACGAAGAGTTGAGCCAGGCGCTCCGACTTGTTATTCGCCTCGTTGACGAGGTCCATGCCCGGTGTCACGGAGCCCGAGTACACTCTGAAAAACGAAAGCTCCCCGACGTGCGGCTCCGACATGGTCTTGAAGACGAAGAGTGCTGGCTGCGCGCGCGGATCACACTTCACGACGAGCTGCTCCTGTTGTTTGGAGGCGGCCGAGGCGCCCATGACCGGCCCCATGTCCGCCGGGGAAGGAGCGTACTCCACAAGAAAATCCATGATGGCCGCCACGCCCATTGTCTGGGCAGCGGCGGAGCAGAGGAGAGGGAATATCTTTCGAGTCCGAAGCGCGGTGCGCAGGCCGAGTTTGATCTCCTGTTCCGTCAACAACCCTTTCTCAATAAATTTATCCAGAAGTGTCTCGTCGCTCTCGGCAATCTGTTCGACGAGCTGCTCGTGCATCTCTTCCGCCTTTGCCTTGTATTCTGCGGGAATTTCAAGTTCGCTGTACCTGCCTTTGCCGTCACGCCCGTACTGCAGCATCTTCATGCGCAGAACGTCGATGACAGATTCGAATTGCAGCCCCTGGTTGACCGGGAATTGGACCGGTATGAGGTCGTGAGAAAACCGGCTCTTTGCGGCGGCGAGGACGCCCTCGAAGTCCGAGTTCTCGTTGTCGAGCTTATTGACGATAAAAACAACGCCGTTCCCGAATTCCCTCGAGTGCTGCCAGACGATCTCCGTTCCGACCTCTGCGCCTTCGACCGCCTTGAGAAAAATCAACGCCGTGTCCGCGACCCGGAGGCAGCACTTTACTTCTCCGGTGAAATCGGTATAGCCGGGGCTGTCGAGGATGTTCAGCTTCGCCCCCTTCCATTCGCAGTGCATCAGCGATGCGTTGATGGAGATCTGGCGCTCGACCTCGTCGGCATGGTAGTCGGAGACAGTATTTCCTTCCTCGACTTTGCCCAGGCGGGTCGTCGATCCGGCGGCGAACAGGCAGGCCTCCGAGAAGGTTGTCTTGCCGGAACCTCCGTGGCCGGCGAGTGCGAGGTTCCGAATGAGTTCGGAGGGGTAGTCTTTCATGATGTTGTCATCTCCTGGGTTAGAACATGATGCAGAAGGGCCTCCTCCGGAACTTTAGAAGCCCGTTCTCTCCGGCCACCCGGAGACAACGGGCGGCGTGACTATGCCCGCATGCGGGCTACGAATGTCCGCACGCCCTTCAAGATTGCTGCGATGGTGCCGATAGTCTCCATCACAGGCTCCTCGAATCGTTCCTGCGCACGGCGCTCAAAATCCACGATGTTGTCGGCAACTTCCTTTATCGATAGAATCGAATGCTTGACCGTCTCTACCTGCTCATCGATATTCTCGGTGATGGCCTTGACCTTGTCGGTAATGATTTCAAGATTTTCGAATACAGGAATGGCCTTCGAGGTGAGATCCCGGACATCCTGCTCGAAGAGTGTCAGGATGCTTCGAATCCGCACGATAACGGTGATCAAATAGACGCAAAGGATCGACAGCGCAGCAAGCGCGATGATCTCGAAGATCACGAGGACGAACGGCGATTCCATCGAGCTCCCTCCGGAGGTTGTCAGGCGTTACGACGAACTTCGGGACCGGTCTTTCTCGGTCTTGTACGCATCCACACCGGCGCGAAACGCCGATTTCACGCGGCCGGATTCCCCTCCGGCGCGCTCCCGGATATCGGTCAGCACCTTTTCCGCGCTCCCGAGTATGTGCTCGGCTTTCTGTTTCGCGTCGGAGACGAGCTGATCCGACCGGGTCTTGCCTTCATTAATCAAATCGGTCGTCTTCGATCGGGCTGTCTTTACGTACTCCGATGCATCCTCTGCAATATCACCGGCTCTGCGCTTGATGTCGGAGCGGAGTTCCTTTCCGCTTTTCGGTGCATAGAGCAATGCTGCAATCGCGCCCGCGATCCCGCCGGCGAGAAAACCGATAAAGAGCCCGGTTGCCAGTCCGCTTTTTTCTTCAGCCATGGTAATTTCCCCCATATTGTAAAACGATTGAGCGGGTCATCTGATCAATAGTAAAGTACCACTTACACCCCAAAAAATCAAGTGGCAAACGGGGTGATTTTGGCCGTAGAGTGCGGAAAGCTCCCTCTCAGGAACTTGACTGTTTCAATTTCCAGAGCCGGCCGGTCACACGCTCCAATTCATCTCCGAGGGAGGCGGGATTGTCCGTTTTTTCAGGCTCGTTTTGAAAGACCGCGTACGGGACTTTGTGCCCCTTCACGGTAATAAACCCGGGGTCGTGCGCGGCCAGCGCGTCCCAGTCGTTGATTTTATAATAGGCCTCCATTTTGTCGTCCGGAAGTGAGTGGTAAAGGATGGAATCCTCCATCCCCGGGCGTGCGCGGCGCCGGTTTTTTCTCACCGATTCTTCGTAGGAAACCTTGATATAGATGATTCCCGCCCGCTTCAGAATCTCGTCGTGAAGATACGAAAATGCCTCCTCGAAACCATGCTCACCGCCCCGGGAGAACTCGACGATCGACGTACAGGAGGCATGATAGTTCAGGTCGGCGGCGAGTTTCTTCCGGTAGGCAAGATTAATCCGCTCGATGAAGAGATTCCAGATGAACGGATCTTTGAACCAGTATTTCTCATCGGTCGACAGCCGGTTTTTTTTGTGCCGCGAAAGGATGTCGTCAATCTCAAACGTTTCCCAGACATAGGGAAAATCGTCAAACTCTTCGAATTGGGAGACATGAAACCGCCGCAATCGCTCAGGCGGAGATGCTTTTTTTAGAAAATCGATCACCTCCGATTTCCCGGCCGCGGGGCGGCCGATCAGGATGATGACCGGCAAGTGATTCGCGTTCGCGGATGCTGCGACGGAGCTCACTGAGTCTCCTGAAACCGATTTTCTATCCGGGAGTCAATAATCTTTTCCTTTTTGACTTTGGCTACGATCGCCTGATACACGGTCGTCGGAAGATAGGTGACAGACGCGGGGGTCATCCCCAGGTACTTGTCGGCCTGGTTGATGACAAAATCGCTGGTAGCGCACGTATATTCCGACGCGTCGGATATGTCCTTCCCCGCAACCGTCAACTTCTGAATTTCGGGACCGCCGTTGACGCGCTTCCACGTGCAATTGAGACCCGACAGTTGAATGCTTGCCTTGTGGTCGACAACCGATTCGAGATAACGCCGGGCAAGGGCACGAAGGTCGGCGCCTGAAATCCGAAACGTACAGAGAGTGTTTCGGAACGGCATGATCTCAAACAGGGCCAGCCTCGTGATCGGTCCGGCATGAAGGTCGTTGCGGATGCCGCTGCTGTTCGTCACGCCGACCTCCGCACCGGCACCCTCCCGGGCCGCGTCCGCAACGAAATTGCCCACGTTGCTCTCGGCGCTTCCTCCCCGCTTCCAGTCTGTGGAGAGCGTACCGATCACCTCGCCGTATTCGCGATCGATTTTCGACTTGAATTCATCGATCAATTTGGTCAAGTCGTTTTTCGCCACGGGGTGCCGTTCCCACAATTGGAGGAGCTTTCCGTCGAAATTCGTCACTGCATGATCCGAGACGGTGAGGGATAGCTCCCCGAGGTTTTCGCAATTCGAGCCCGCCTGGCAGATGACGACGCCGTTGATCAGTTTTGGAGTCTTGAGGCGGGTGTGGCTGTGGCCGCCGATAATGACCCCGAGCCCGTGCGTCGAGGCCGCAAGGATCGAGTCGTCGTCCACTCCCTCATGCGATAGCGCGACGATGAGGTCTGTCTCCGCCCTTATTTTGTCGATTATTCTCTGCGTCACCTCGGGCGGAGAGAGGACTTTCAGTCCCGTCAGGTTTTTCGTGTTCGTGAGGTGGAAGAGGTCGCGGGACATGAGGCCGATGATGCCGATCCGGAGCCCGCCGCGCTCGATGATCACATATTCCCGATTGTGAAACGGAAACGCGCCCGCCGTATCGGTGAGGTTTGCGCTGACGGTAGGGCATTTTTGGATTCCAATCAGTTTCCGGAGATTATCCTGCGAGATATCGAGATCGTGGTTTCCGATCGTCCATGCATCGTACCTTGTGAGGTTCATCATTTCAAATAATGCCCCGCCCGTCGCACCTTTATATTCGATCTCCGAGATCGGAGTTCCCGTCATCACGTCGCCCGCATCGAGGAGCAAGACTGCTCCCTTGGCGCTGCGGATGCTATCGACCATCCACCAGAGTTCATAAAAGCCCCCCACCATCGGCTTCGGGTCCGAACGCATCCAGTACGCCTCGTGTGGGAGAAAAGAGGCATGGATGTCGTTCGTGTTCAAGATTGTCAGCGTTTTCGGCTGGCCGTATCCGCAGGCCCCTGTGAAGGCGCACACGCAAAGAGTTATCAGATTTCGAAGTGAGCTTGGTAGCCGGAACATAGTTCGTAAATTCATAGGAGCACGGGTTGTTGGTACCATGTGAGTGGACCGGCGGACGGCCGGGTGTAAATGGTCGACGATCGATGAAGCGCTGTCCCCTCCCGCAGGGCGCAGGAGGGGACAGCAGTAGATCCGCTATCTATTCTTCTTCTTGTGCCTCATCTTCCGCAGCCGCTTTTTTCGCTTGTGAGTCGCCATTTTGCGGCGGAGTCTTTTCTTACCGCTGGGCATAGCTTCCTCCTGTTAAGATGATGAATTGATTGAAGAATGTTGATTGAGGAATTGCATTGCTTTCCGTCCTGTTTCCGACGTGGAATCCACCATGACACACTTCTTAAAGGAATCGAGGGCCTCATCGATCTCGCCGGTATGGAAGCGGACGATACCAAGGTTGAAAAGCGCGAGTTGGTGACGCGGTACATATGTCAGGGCCTTCTCCATTGCCTCCTTGGCGGCGGCAAGATATTCGCCCCGCCGTGACGTATCCTCGAACGACATTTCAAAATAGGAAGTCCCAAGGTCGACCCGCGCGTCCGCATTGGAGGGGTCGATCTCGATATATCGTTCATACATCGCGATCGCCTTGGGGAAGAGTCGAACATCATGGTACAAATTGGCGAGCTGGAGAACAGATCGAGCATCACGCGGGTTCGCGTCGACGGCCTTCTGGAGCGACTGAATTTCTTTGACCATGCCCGTGGAATGGGGAGATATGCTCTCCGGAGAATCGTTCCGCGATGACTTGAGGAGGGCGAGCGTACCGATGAGAAGGACCGCAAGGCCGAGGGTGAGTTTCCAGCTCTGGAAAATCTTGAGAGGAGGCAGCCGGGGCGAGGAGGGGGATTTTGACTTTACTTCAGCAGCCGCCGGCCCGAGACGTGCGCCGCAGGACTCGCAGAATGCGGAGCCCGATTCATTCGCCTGGCCGCACAGCGGGCAAATCAGGTTCGTCTTCGTGGATGCCCGCTCACTACGGGGTAAGGATCCGGCCGCTTCCGGCCGATCGATGCTCGCCCCGCACGAGCTACAGTACCTGTCGGATGAGGCAATCTCATGACCGCAGTTCCTGCAGATGAGCTTCGGGATCATCCTTCGTACATACTCCCGCTCAGTTCGAAGGCTGCAGCTTCTTCAGGTTCTCGTTGACCATGGTCCTCAATTCCTTCGAGACCTTGAAAAAGGGAACGAAATGCTCGTCGACCTTGACCTGCGCTCCCGTGCGGGGATTGCGGGCCATCCTCCCCTTCCGCTTCTTGGTCTTGAAGCTGCCGAATCCGCGTATCTCGATATTCTTCCCTTCTTTCAGGGCCTCGATGACGGTCTGAATGAAGCCGTCGACCACCGCCTCGGTTTCAACCTTTGTCAGGCCGGTCCCTGATGCGATGTGGTCGACAATATCTGCCTTCGTCAAAGCGTATCTCCTTGTAGTGTTGAACATCACCCGCCCTCCCACCGCGGCGGGCGGTTAACTAGTTGCCGTATGGCATTCGGTATTGCATAATGGGCCGGTTCAAGAGGCCGCTATTCAGTCCGAGGAAATCCGGAATCTTGGTTTCCCCGAAGACACGCTCAAACAGGGAGAGCCCGCGCGTGCGTTCCTTGACGATCGACGGCTCGCCTCTGATCCCCGCAAGCTTCGCGGTGATCGAAACGGCATCCTCGTAGGTCCCGATCGTATCCACCAGGTGCATCTGAACTGCTTGCTCGCCGGTAAACACCCGGCCGTCGGCGATGCGAACGACCTGGCGGTGTTTCAGTCCCCTCTCCCTCTCCACGACGGTCACAAATTGGCGTTGAACGTCATTCATGAGGCTCTGAAAATAGGCCTGATCTTCCTTCGTCATTTTTCTGAAGGGGGACCCGGAGTCCTTGTATTTTCCGGTTTTGATTGTGCGGGGCTCAATGCCGATTTTTGTCAGGAGAGGATCGAACCGCAGGAACTGCGAGATGACCCCGATGCTGCCGGTCAACGTGCCGGGATTCGCGACGATCGTGTTCGCGCCGCATGAAACATAGAAGCCCCCGCTCGCAGCTAGGGCACCCATCGAAACGACGACGGGCTTCCCGTGCTCCCGGGTCTTCTTCACCTCCTCGTAAATCTCCTGGCTCGCGACTACGCCGCCCCCTGGAGAGTCGACCCGAAACAGGATCCCTCTTATAGATCGGTCCTCGCGGTACTTCTTAAACTGCTTTACGACCTCATCCGAAGCGACGATCTCCCCCTTAAGCTCAACGACCGCGATTCTGTCGCCGGATCCGCTCACCGTTTCATTATCCACGCCGAGCGAATTGACAAACAACATGAATACGAGCGTCATCCCAAGGCCGAGGAATAGCAGGAGCCCGAGGATGCCGAGAAACCATGCAGTCGAACTCTTCATTTTCATTCCGGACTCCTCAATCCCTTAAACGAAACACTCATAACTCCTTGATTTTTCAACATATTATACGAAAGTCGGATACAAAAGTCAAACACCCTCCGCACACATAAAAAAACGGATAACTCACGAGAGCAGCTCGCAAGTTATCCGTTCTCCGCACGTTGGATAGCAAGACCCAACTTCAGGGCTCTACCACCACATGAGATGCGTCCTTAGTTGACCTTTACTTCGACCTCTTTAGGCTTGGCCGCCTCAACCTTCGGCAGCGAGATCATCAGGACGCCATTGTCGTAGGCCGCCTGGATCTTGTCGCTCTGGACCGAGGTCGGTAGGGTGAAGGACCGCTGGAACGCGCCGTAGAGGCGCTCGGTGCGATGGTAGTTATCTCCCTTCTGTTCCTGCTCCCTCTTCTTCTCACCCCGAATCGTGAGGACATCGTTTTGGACCGTGATTTTCACATCGCTTTTTGTTACACCCGGGAGTTCCACCTGCACCCGGTACTCATTTTCACGCTCCACGATGTCTACCGGGGGCAGCCACGGAGCACTCTCTCCATCCGCAAGAGTTCCACCCCGGAATTGATTGAGTATGCGGTCGATTTCATCCTCCATACTCACAAATTCGGACGTGAGATCAGTTACGGGATGCCAGGCAGTGACATCTCGCAGCGGGTTCCATCGAATAAGTTTCATATACGATCACTCCTTTCTTTAAGTCTTAGTGGGACCACTGATCATTTCGTCTCATAGATTTATCAAATCCTGTGCCAATTACGTGATCGAGCTGGATCTTCAAAACCGAAGGCTTATCAATTGACGGGAATAAAATAGCATGGGAATTCCGACAATTTGGCAGATCAGCGCTGCAATCTTGTTAGACTGTGCGTCAAATTGCCCGACGAATTGCAGAAGGAGATATCTTTGAAGTAGCGAGAGGAGTGAGGTTAGAAGAGGAGGCTCCGCTCAGGAGTGATGGCTTTCAAGAAACCGCTCCGCGTCAAGCGCCGCTATGCAGCCCGTTCCCGCGGCAGTCACCGCCTGCCGGTAGGTCGGATCGGCGACATCGCCTGCTGCGAAAACACCCGGAACGCTCGTCGAGGTGGAGGGGTGTTTCACCACAATATAGCCGCTCGGGGTCATGTCCAGTTGGCCGGCAAAGATTTTAGTATTCGGCTCGTGACCGATGCCGATGAAAAGGCCGTCGGTCCGGAACGGCCTGACTTCCTTGGTTTTCAGATTCCTGATCTTGATCCCGGTGACCTTTCTTTTTCCGTTTTCCTGGACTCCAATCACTTCCTCGACCGTTGACTCCCATAGGAACGATATCTTCGGATTTTTCATCGCCCTGTCCTGCATGATCTTCGACGCGCGCAGCTTATCCCGGCGGTGAACCAGGGTGACCCTCGATGCAAACTTCGTCAGAAAGGAAGCCTCCTCAATCGCGGTGTCGCCGCCGCCGACCACGACGACCTCAAGGCCCCGGAAGAAAAAGGCATCGCACGTCGCACACGCCGAAACTCCATATCCCGTATACTCCTTCTCGGAGGGCAATCCGAGCCACTTCGCAGAGGCGCCGGTCGCGATGATCACCGCATCGGCCCGGTATTCCTCCCCGTTCGAATGGATCCGGAACGGGCGCACGGAGAAGTCGACTTTTGTCACATCCTGGAACAAGGTTTTCGCGTTGAAATGCTGCGCCTGCTTCCGGAACGCGTCCATCATTTCCGGGCCGAGGATTCCCTCGGGGAATCCGGGATAATTCTCCACATCGGTCGTGATCGTCAGCTGTCCCCCCGGTTGGATCCCCTCGAAGACAAGAGGATGCAAATTCGCGCGGCCCGCATAGAGCGCGGCGGTAAGTCCTGCCGGCCCCGAGCCGATTATAATAATCCTGTGATGGTTTTCCATGCTCGCTTCGTTGTCCTTAATCGTTCGCCGGTTTTGATGTCATCGCCACCGTTGCATTCCGCGTGATGCCCTCGCGCTTCGCGCGTTTCATGGCACTTTTCCGGTACCGGGCCGTAAACTCCTCCTTCGAAAGCGACGCCAGGTCTGTCAGTCGAGGCGCGATGTTCTGCCCGCGCGGCGCAAATTCCTGCAGATCCGTCGGCTTCGAAAATTTCGTATTCCACGGGCAAACATCCTGACAGATATCGCAGCCGTAAACCCACCGGTCGAATTGTTCGCCAAGCTCCGGGGCAATCGGTCCCCGATGCTCGATTGTTAAATAAGAAATGCACCGGTTCGAATCCAGCACGTAGGGCTCGACGATTGCCTGCGTCGGACAGGCCTCGATACACAAGGTACATGTTCCGCACCGGTCCACGGCCGGCTCATCGTAGTCTAACTCGATGTCGAGAATCATCTCGCCCAGAAATACCCACGAGCCGTACTCCTCCGTGATCACGTTCGTGTGTTTCCCTTCCCACCCTATGCCGGCCCGCTGCGCCCACAGCTTTTCCATCACGGGGCCCGTGTCGACATAGATCTTCCCGGCCGCGTGCGGATCTCTCCCCTGGACGAAGGCAAGGAGCTGCTTGAGACGCGACTCGAGCACGCCATGGTAGTCATCACCCCAGGCGTAGCGCGAGACCTTCCCGGTCTCCGGATCATCCGAGTGCGGGTTCGGAGTATGGTAATTCATCGCGACAGCGACAACCGAACGGGCTCCGGGAACAACACAGCCCGGGTCGACACGCTTCTCGAAATTCTGCGCCATCCAGCGCATCGTTCCGTGGTAACCGTTCTCAAGCCAATCAGAGAGCCGGGCCGAATCTGCTTCCAGCCGTTCCGCCCGGGCAATTCCCACCCTGCTGAATCCGAGCTCCAGAGCCCGATCCTTTATTTCCTTCGTCAATGCGCTCACGCGGTCTCGCCCGGCAGTTCGATGAAAAGGCTTTCTCCCTCGATTCGCACCGGATAGGTCGCTACGGATCCTTCTCCCGTCGTTGCCTTGCCCGTTCGGAGATCATAGGTCCATCCGTGCATGGGACAGGTGACACGAAGTCCCTCCAATTGGCCCTTGTGGAGCATCGAAAAATGCTGGTGCGCGCAGACATTATTAATCGCGAAGAAGCTCCCCTCTCGTTTGAATACGGCGATGTCCAAGCCGGCGCAGTGAACGACGACCCCGCAGTCCTCGCGGACTTGACGCAGGGGCCCGATATTCACGAAACTTGGCATTTATAAATCAACGGTGGAATCGAACCCGATCCCTCTCTCGGTCTGCTTGACCCGGCCCGCGACGATCCTCGGATCATGCTCGAAAAAGAGGATCCAATTTTCATCCAGCGCCCGGCCTAGAATACGTCTCTTTTCCTCAAGCGTGTCAAGCGGCCGCAGGTCGTACGCCATGATGTATGGCAGCGGAATATGAGAGGTTGTCGGAAAGAGGTCACAACAGTAAAGCAGGGTCCTCTTGCCGTCTGAAATTTTGGGCAATTGAAGGGCTGTCGTGTGCCCATTCAACACCAACAACGAAATATCAGGAAAAAGTTCAATTTCCCCCTCGACAAGCTCGAGCACTCCCAAGTCGTGAAGCGGGATAAAATCATCCTGCATGAAGCTCCCTCGATCTTTCTCGCTGGGGTGAAGGGCTCGCTCCCAGTGGGCCTTCTGAACATGATATCGGGCCTTGGGAAAGGTAAGCTTGAGTTTGCCGTCTTCAAAAAACGTCGACCCCCCGGCGTGGTCAAAGTGCAGGTGAGTGAGGATCACGTCGGTGATATCGGAAGCGGCACAACCGTGGAGCGCGAGAGACCGCTTCAAATCGAAGGCGGTATTGTCGAGCCGGTAGATGTCGGCCTGCTTCTGCGTGAATTTCGACCCGTTGCCGTTATCAACGAGAATTGTCTTCCCCCGGCCGGCGATCAGGAGGGAACGCGCGGCGAGCTCGATTCGGTTTCGCTCATCGGGCGGATTGAGCTTAGACCAGAGCGGTTTGGGCACGATGCCGAACATTGCGCCCCCATCCAGACCGAAACGACCCGTCTCGATTGGATGCAGCTCATATTCTCCTATTTTCATGCCGTAGGACCGGTCCCGGGCAATGCGATCGGAATCGGCGGAGTCCTCACTTCCGGAAGTGCGACGTCTCGGGAGTCAATTCTGGGAATTCCTTCCCGGGGTGCAGCGCCTTAGCACGCTGGAAGAGTTGCTCCTCGGTTTCAACCCGCTGTGGATCCGGGACACAGCAGTCGACGGGACACACGGCCGCGCACTGCTCGCGCTCAAAATGGCCGACGCATTCAGTACACTTCTCGGGAACGATGTAATAGAAATCGTTGGACAGAGGGTCATGCATCTCACCGTTCAGCTCCCACGGGACACCGGGGGCATAGATAGCAATATTCGGACATTCCGGCTCGCATGCGCCGCAATTAATACATTCCTCGGTAATCATCGTCGCCACTGAACAACCCCTCCAGTTATCTCGAAACCGATCCCGTCCGCTCGGAAACGTGCGGGACGTGCGGATGAAGTCTTGGTATCCCCGACTCGTCGAACGCAGGCACGTCCCCCCGCAAGCCTTCTTCGGCCAGCGCAAGCCACCGCACAACTTCCATCGTGAACCGATCGAGTTCGAGCCCACGGTACGATGGACGATAGCCATCGAGCTTGCCCAGCCCCCGCGTAAACTGGCTTGCGGCGCCTTTGTAATTACTGTTGATGAAGTGATAGAAGCCGACAGACACCTGGATCAACCCCTGCAGAAAAAGACGATCATGCCCCCGCGTATCATGCCACAGGTCTTCCAGGAGGTCGTGGCACTCGAAGTAACGCCCTCCGTTGAATTCCTCGATCCCCCGGGCGAACCTGTCATCGCTCATAGCGGTGATAATACGCAAAAGGGGAAGAATTTCCAAGCATCCGAAATCATGATATATTGAAATACCTGGCTTCAGGGTGATGCACGATCAACGCCGACGTCGATTGCTCCGGCACCAGTTGATATTCCTCTGTGATGCTGACGCCGATCCGCTCAGGTCTGAGCAGCTCGAACAACTTCACTTGATCCTCCAGGCTGGGGCACGCCGGGTAACCGAAACTGTAGCGGGAGCCGCGATAATGCTGGCTGAACAGCTTTTTGACCTCCGGGTTGTCTTCCTTGTCGATGCCGAGCTCTTCCCGGATCTTTTTGTGCCAGAACTCAGCCAGGGCTTCGGCAGATTCGACGCTGAGGCCATGGAAATAGAGATAGTCTTTGTAGTCGCCGGACGTGAACAGCTTCTGGCTGTATTCCGATGCAACAGTTCCCATCGTCACGAGGTGGAACGCCACCACGTCGAACCGTTCAGAATCGAGCGGGGCAAAAAAGTCCGATATGCAGAAGAAGCGTCCCTTGCTCTGCCGTGGAAAGGAAAAGCGCATCCATTCGTCGAGGTTGGCACCCGCGGTGATCGCGCGGCCGGACGGAAGAAGTTTTGGATCCCACACCGACGAAGAATCGGCGAGACCTCCCGGGCGATAGACGATCAGGTCGTTGCCGTCTGAGCGGCAGGGGAAATAACCGTACACAACGTTCGGCTTGAGCAATCGATCCGCGATCACTTTTTTCTTCAGAGCCTCGAAATCAGGGTAGACTCGATCCTGAAGCAGGGTTTTGTATTCGGCTTCGGTAGACTTCCCGCGGCGAACCTGCCACTGCCCCCTGATCAATGCGGCCTCGTTGATATAGCCAAAGATCGTTTCCAGAGGAATCTCTTCGGCGATTTTTGCTCCCCAAAAAGGCGGGTTCGGGATCTCGGCAGGGGCGACAGCTCTTGGGGCCTGGGCGAATTCATGGGTTGTCATCGCAATCTTCGCCTCGAGGCCGGAAAGCGTCTCTGACTGAGCCGGTTCAAGTTCAGCAACAAGGACGGGTGGGGCCAACCCCTCGCCGTTCGTGGGAACGCTTGTTTTAGCCCCGCTGACGATTTGTTGCATAAAATGAAGCCCATCGAAGGCATCATTCGCATAAAAGACCGATCCCTTGTAGATCCGGCGCAAGTCGCCCTCGACATATCGGCGCGTCAATGCCGCCCCACCGAGGATCACGGGCGGCAACACTCCACGCTCATTCATCACTTCGAGATTTTCCTTCATGATGAGCGTCGATTTGACGAGCAGTCCCGACATTCCGATTGCGTCCGCGTGATGTTCCTCCGCCGCGGTGAGCATCCTCTCGAGGGGGCACTGGATGCCGAGGTTGTGGACCTTGTAGCCGTTGTTGGTGAGAATGATGTCGACAAGGTTCTTCCCGATATCATGGACATCGCCTTTCACGGTCGCGATCACCATCGTTCCTTTTGCCACTGAAGCTGCCTTGTCCATGAATTGCTCGAGGTAGGAGACCGACGATTTCATGACCTGGGCGGACTGGAGAACGAATGGAAGCTGCATTTGACCGCTGCCGAAGAGGTCGCCCACGACCTTCATTCCGTCGAGCAGAATCGTGTTGATGATATCCAGAGCCGCATATTTTTTCAAGCCTTCATCGAGATCCTCGGTCAATCCCACCAGGTCGCCCTCCACGATGCGGTTCTTGAGCCGCTCTTCGACTGCCTGGGCTCTCGGAGCTTTCTCGGCCACCTTGCCTTTCTTGCCCGCATAGAAGGCCAGCATGTCCTTCAGGGGGTCGGACGCCGATGTCCGCTCGTCGAAGATCAGCCGTCTGGAAATCTCCCTCTCCTCCTCGGAAATTTTATAAAGGGGCAGAATCTTGGACGCATGGACGATTGCCATGTCGAGTCCGTACTCGATCGCATAATGAAGGAAGACGCTGTTCAGAACATGCCGCGAATGCGGACTCAACCCGAACGATATATTGCTGACACCGAGGCTGGTGTGAACAGCCGGAAACTCCTTCTTGACGGCCCGCAGGGCCTCCAGCGTCTCGATGCCCGATTTGCGGAACTCTTCATCACCGGAGCCGAGCGTGAACGTGAGGGTGTCAAAAATAAGGTCATGTTCGGGAATTCCGAAACGCTGCGTTGCGAGGCGATGAATCCGGCGGGCAACCTCGAGTTTCCGCTCCGCGGTCTTTGCCATGCCCTTCTCATCGATGGTGAGTGCGACCACCGCTGCGCCGTATTTCTTGCAGAGAGGCAGGACCTTCTCCATCCGCTCCTCGCCGTCTTCCATGTTGATCGAATTGACGATCGCCTTACCGGCGATGCGCTGCAGCGCTTCTTCAATAACCGGCGCCTCCGTCGAGTCGATCATTAACGGCGCGGTCATCTGCGTGTTGAACCTCGTGATCAATTCGCGCATATCCCGCGCTTCATCGCGGCCGACGTATGCCGCACAGACGTCCAAAATGTGCGCGCCTTCCCTTATCTGCGCCTTCCCCATGCCGACCATGCCATCCCAGTCCTCCCGTGCCAGGAGTTCCCGAAACTGTTTGCTCCCGTTGGCGTTGGTCCGCTCGCCGATGAGTACCGGAGGCGGATCAATATGAAGGGGTGTGCTCTGGTAGAGGCTCGAACAGCTCGGGGCCATCTTTGGGCTTCGTTCCTTGGGTGAGAGCGAGCCGACCTCATCCACGAGTTTCTTGAGATGCGAGGGTGTCGTCCCGCAGCACCCTCCCACAACATTGACGCCGAGGTCTTTGACGAAGTGCGACAGATAGTAGACGAATTCATCCGGCGTCAGTTTGTAATGGGCGTGGCCGCCGACATTCTCAGGTATACCGGCGTTCGGCATGATGAAGACCGGCTTCGGGCTGTTCGCGCAGAGGTAGCGGACATTTTCCGACATTTCTTTGGGACCGGTCGCGCAATTCATCCCGATCAGGTCGATCTCATAAGGCTCGAGCGATGTGAGCGCCGCAGCAATCTCCGTACCCAAGAGCATCGTCCCCATCGTCTCTATCGTGATGGAAGCGATTACCGGGACCCGCGTCCGTGCCTCCGCAAAATATTTTGTAATGCCCGCGAGCGCCGCCTTTACCTGAAGCACGTCCTGGCACGTTTCCACGCAGAGGATGTCCGCGCCCCCTTCGACGAGTCCTTTCGCCTGGATATAGTACGCCCCCTCCATATCCAAGAAAGAGATGTGCCCGAGCGACGGGAGCTTCGTCGTCGGGCCCATGGAACCCGCGACAAAGCGGGGCCGGGCGGGAGTGGAAAAGTCCCGCGCGATTTTTTTCGCCAGCCTTGCAGCTTCAAGATTGAGGCGATGAGCCTGATCGGCCAGCCCGTACTCGGCGAGCACGATCGGCGTCGATCCGAAGCTGTCCGTTTCCACGACGTCGCAGCCGGCTTCGAGAAAACCCGCGTGAATTTTTTCGACGGCAGCGGGCTTCGTGATCACGAGGTACTCGTTGCACCCCTGGTAGGGCTCCCCTCCGAAATCGTCCGCACTGAGGCCCTGGTCCTGGATCCCCGTGCCCATCGCTCCGTCGAGGACGATTATCTTTTCCTTGAGTATGTCGGGAAAACTCTTCGCCATGATCTTATCCAACCCTGTCAGGGGAAAAAAAGAACGGCGCGTCGAGTCCCGCCCTGTCGATGCCGGGACGGGATACAACCGCCGTTCGAAACGAACCGATTTTCAAGCCATTAATTGTGAGAGATCATCTCCTCATAGGCGCATGAAACGAACGATATCGAGTAGAGAGCGAAGCCGTTTGACCGGGTGCTGACTTTTAATCTGTGCTCGCCATACTCCTTGTTCCTGACCAGATTATACATCCGCCCCTGCTCGACCACAAGAAAACTCCTCCCCTGCTCATCGATCCGGATGTCCTCTCCCCTGTTCGTCTCATCGAGATAGGCATTATCCTGCCGGATGAAGACCTGAAAACTCTTCTCGCCCTCGGGCGTAAGCACCGCGTTCACTTCTTTTGCCTGGTATTGGATGGTCAGGTGCCCTTCGCGGCCCTCTGACTCGTTCAGTTTGAGATAATTCCTGTCGTTCAGCCAGTCGCCGTGGAGATAGATCCTGCCGTCCAGATAGTAGCCGGGGTCTTCATAGTGAATCGTCGACTCGGGCGAGTAGCCCTCTACATTGCCGATCGTACCACGCTGCCAGCCCGCCAGAACCTGGGGTGTCGCATGATAGCAAACCGCCCCGGCCCGATCCGACTCCCTGATCGGTTCCATCACGAGGGGGAGGTCGTCATGATAACCCGCATCCGTGACCAGCGATTGGATCGCGCGCTCGAAGTTCTCGTAGGAACCTTCCCCCTGCTGGATGTAGCGGATGAACCCGTGTTTGTCGATAAGATATCGCGTGGGCCAGACCTCCGCACGAAATGCGCTCCATATCAGAAAATCGTTATCCATCACGACGGGGTAAAAGATGTTCAACTTTTCGAGTGCGCTGCGGACGTTGATCGGGTCGCTCGCGAAGGGGAACCGGGGGGTGTGAACGCCGAGAACAGCAAGGCCCTTGTCGGAATACCGGCGATGCCACTCCTGGACGTACGGTAACGTCCGGAGGCAGCTCTGGCAGGCATAATCCCAGAAATCGACGAGGATGGGGTATCCTCGCAAAGCGCCAAGCGCTATGGGGTCGGAGTTAAACCAAAAGGCGCCATAAATCTCAGGCACGCGATATTGCTGCTGCAAGCTTTCCATGCTGCCCCTGGGCAAGTCGAGGACAATCCTGTATCAAATATAGAAAAATTTGAGGGGAGAATCAAGTGACGCCGGTCATACCCATCCCCTGTTTCCTGGCCCCTTTCGCCCCTTCCACGACCGCAACGAACTCCCCCTTCAAGCTTCTCTTTTCGCAGACTCTGTACACTTCGGCGCTTGTTCCTCTCAACACCTGCTCGTCGGGCATCGTCAGATTAAACGCGACGCAGAGCCGGCGGTCCGGCCCGAAAACCTGGCATAAATCCTTCATGAGGGGCACAAGCCGGTACGGGGTGTCCATGAAAACCATGGTTCGTTGTTCGTTCCGCAACTGACGCAGCTCCGAGACTCGCCGGTTGCTCTTGGGAGAAAGAAAGCCGTAGAACAGAAACTGATCAATCGGAAATCCGCACACCGTCAGTGCCGGCAGAAGTGAGGAAGCGCCGGGGATAGGAACGATACGGATCTTGTTTTCGATCGCCTTGCGGACGAGAAGCTGTCCCGGGTCGGAGAAAACCGGCGTCCCTGCATCCGAGATCAGGGCCACATTCTTCCCGGACTTCAGGTGCTCGATGATGTGAAATGCCGCCGCCGACTCGTTGTGCTCGTTCAGACTCTCGATCAGTTTCTCCGGGATTCCGTAATGGGAGAGCAACTGCTGTCCCTCTTTGCGCTCCTCATAGATGACGACGTCGGCAGATTTTAATACGTTCAGGGCGCGGTAGGTCATATCCTCGTAGTTGCCGATCGGCGTCGCGACGAGGTACAAGGTACCGCTCACGTCAGGGGTCATTTTCCGGTGTGCCCGAAGCCGCCTGAGCCGCGCTCCGTTGGCTCAACAGCGGGACATTCCTCCCACAGGGCCCGGGCAACCGGCACGACGACAAGCTGGGCGATGCGGTCCCCGCGATGCAGAAGAAAATCGCGCTTTCCAAAATTCGTAAGGATTACCTTGACTTCCCCGCGGTAATCGGAATCGATCGTTCCGGGCGAGTTGAGGATTCCGATCCCGTGCTTGATGGCTAGTCCGCTGCGGGGCCGCACCTGCGCCTCATAGCCGGGAGGAATTTCCATCGAGAACCCTGTCGGGATCAGGGCAGTTTCTCCCGGTTTTAAAACTTCCAGAGCGGCGATGCAGGCGTGAAGATCCATCCCCGAGGCACCCGATGTACTGTATGCGGGAAGAGGTATATCTTGAGCGCCCGGATTGACGCGCGATATGCGGATTTTGACTTGAGGGGAAGTTTTGGCCAACGGCGATCTGTAAGTGTGTGCTCAAATATAAATAAATTCGGATTCAAAACAAGCCCAGGGACGGAAATGTGCATCCACTTGACAGGGCGGACATTTTTCCTTATGTTTGAACCGCCCGGAACGAATCCGGCACAGGTAGTATCATTGTAAAGGAATGGCGATCGTATGAATGAAGGATTTTTTGCCAGCATCAGACGAGAGCTGAAGCGCCGCCAGTACGACCGGCCGACGATTGATGCGTTCTTGCGTTCGCTGAGATCCTTCGTCGTTTACTTCCATCCCTGCCACCCCCGCGAGCTGAGCGAGACTGACATCCGCAGTTATCTCTCGTATTTGGCGCGCTCCCGGACGGGCCCGGTTCAGACGATCACCCACGCAGTGGCCGCGCTCCGGTTCCTCTATGGCGAAGTCTATGGCGAACCCATGCTGATACGAAGCCGTTATGGAAGGCGAACCCCGATCTTCGAGCGAGACAAGCTGTTGAGTGTGATTACGTCGATTGAAAACCCAAAGCATAGGGCTCTGCTTGCGCTCGTCTACTCGGCGGGAGTCGGCCCCGATGAGGCCGTAAAGCTCAAGCCGAAGGACATCGACCCGAACAGCCATCTTATTCACCTTCCAGGCGTCGGCGGCCGGAAAAATCGAACCGCTGCGCTGCCGGATGGCGCCCTTGAGGAGTTGCAGTTTTATCTAAAGCAGTTTAAACCCACTCGCTGGCTCTTTGAGGGACAACAGGGGGGCACTCATTTGTCTCAGCGTTCGGCTCTGCGAATCCTTCGGCAAGCCGTCGCCAAAGCCGGGATATCCGGGCCGCTCTCCTCCCAGCCGCGGCGGAGTGCCCGTTAACAAACCTCTCGGCTTCCGACAAGCTGGACAATGGATTAAGGAAGACGATTAAGTCTATAGTTCTGTGGTACTTAGCCGTTTGATCTCATGGGCTCGGATAGACTGCGCAGTAAGTCCCCAATCCGATTTAAACTATCATGTGCTTATTAAGGAGCGAACGATGAAGCGAGTGACGGGGTTCGGGGGAGTGTTCTTCAAGTGCAAAAATCCGGAGCAGGTGAAGCGATGGAGGCCGGGCAGGTTTTAGACCGCGACGCCCGAATGCTCCCGCATCATTTCGACGAACTGACCGAAGAGGTAATCGCTGTCGTGCGGTCCCGGTGAAGCCTCGGGATGGTATTGCACGCAGAAAATCGGAAGCTCCCGGTGGCGGAACCCCTCATTTGTTCCGTCATTCAGGTTGACGTGGGTGATTTCCACAGACGCGGGATTAAGGGACTCCGGATCCACGGCGAAGCCATGGTTCTGGGAGGTAATCTCAATGTTCCCGGTCAGCAAATTCTTGACCGGATGGTTTGCCCCCCGATGGCCGAACTTTAGCTTGAACGTCTTGGCTCCAAGTGCCAGAGCGAGGAGTTGGTGACCGAGGCAAATTCCGAAAATCGGCTTCTTGTCGACCAGCATCTTGAGACTCTTGATCGCGTAGTGAACGGCAGCCGGATCTCCCGGTCCATTGGAAAGGAAGATACCGTCGGGATTGAGGGCCAATACGTCGTCTGCCGGGTGGGCGGATGGAACGACGGTGATCCTGCACGCATGGCTGGCCAGCCTTCGAAGGATATTCCGCTTGACCCCGTAGTCATAGACGACGACATGAAGTCGTTCCCCGTCGGCTTGACGCCCGGGGGGCGCAAGCGCGAAGGCTGTTCGATCCACTTTCTCCCACTCGTAGGGGGCTCCACACGTCACCCTTCGCGTCAGGTCCAGCCCCAGCATCGACGGCGAGCGCCTGACTTTTTCGAGCAGGCTCACCGGGTCCGGGTCGATTGTGGAAATCACCGCTCGCATGGCCCCGGCCTCACGGATGAGTTTTGTCAGCATGCGGGTATCAATCCCCTCCAGGGCAATCACGTTGTATCTCTTGAGCCATGAGCCCAGGCTCTCACTCGCCCGAAAATTACTGTACGAATCGCAATATTCCTTGACGATCAAACCGGAAGCGTGCGGTTTGGTCCCCTCCATGTCATCCGGATTCACTCCGTAATTACCGATGAGCGGATATGTCATGGTAACGATTTGACCGCAATACGAAGGGTCGGTGAGGATTTCCTGGTAACCCGTCATGCTTGTATTGAACACGATCTCCCCGCAGATCTCCCCCTCGGCCCCGAAGGAGGTTCCGCTCAGGATGACTCCGTTCTCAAGGACCAGTTTTGCCGTCATGCCGGGCTTCCCTGCGTGGATCCAGTTCCCTCAGCGCCGAGAGACACTCGCATCTCCTGCCAGCGCAGGCACATACCGCCTGGCGAGCGCAAACGATCCGAACATCGCGCCAACATAGACAAGGTCGCCGATGAGCGTATTTCTGAAAAAGGGGATCCCCGCCGCATAACATTCCATCAACCCCGAGAGCGTGTGCGTATACGTCACCTGCGACGAGACCCAAACCCCGAAATTCGTCACAACGAAAAATAGAATCGATCC
>DASQAZ010000020.1:0-12266 GCA_035635475.1 Bacteroidota bacterium
GAGTGTTTTCCTAAACCCGTACCGATCGACGAAGGTGCCGGCAATAATCGGCAGCGAGAATATAACTCCCGAAAATAGGCCGGCAAGCGATCCGGCGACCTGAGGCCCGAGACCCACCTTGATGGCCAGATAAACGGTCAGAACTGCTTTCGCCCCGTAAAAAGCCAGGCGCTCAAAGAGCTCGAGGGTATTCGCCACCCAGAACGTCGGCTGAAATCCCTGCCGTGCCCTTTGAATCCACTCGTTGATTTTCATGTGCGTTCCTGTCGATTCCGATTGAACTTTTTTATCGAATTAAGAAAAAGAAAGTAGCGAAATAGGGTGTCATTAGCAAAGAATGCTTCCTTTTTCATCTATTTCGCGCACAAACTGGGTTCTTGTTCCACACTCAATTTTTCCTTATCTTCGTTTTCTTATCATCCCTTCTCTTATCGCGGGAAATGAATCGCGCCGATCCCCCCACTATCGAGTCTCCGAGTTACCTCAAGAACGCTAAACTCCGCAGGTGGGTTGAGGAGGTTTTCCGGCTCTGCGAGCCCGACGCGCTTCATTGGTGTGACGGATCGGAGGACGAATACAGCCGCCTCTGCAGCCAGCTCGTTGCATCAGGAACTTTCATCAAACTCAATGAGAAAAAGCGGCCGAACAGCTTTCTCTCGCGATCGGACCCAAGCGACGTGGCGCGGGTGGAAGACCGGACTTTCATCTGCAGCGTCAGAAAACAGGATGCCGGCCCAACCAACAACTGGGTCAATCCGAAGGAGATGAAGGCGACGTTGACGCGTTTGTTCCGCGGCTGCATGCACGGCAGGACGATGTATGTCATCCCTTTCAGCATGGGTCCCCTCGGCTCCAGCATCTCGCATATCGGCGTTCAGATCACCGATTCGCCGTATGTCGTCGTCAGCATGAAAATCATGACCCGGATGGGGAAGAGCGTCATTGATACACTTGGCGAGGGAGAGTTCGTGCCGTGCCTGCACTCAGTCGGGATGCCTCTTGCGCCCGGTCAGAAAGACCTTCCCTGGCCTTCCAACAAAGAACAGAAGTATATCGTGCACTTTCCGGAGGAGCGGGCCGTCTGGTCATTCGGCAGCGGCTACGGCGGCAATGCGCTGCTCGGTAAGAAGTGCTTCGCCCTGAGGATTGCCTCAGTGATGGCCCGGGATGAAGGATGGCTGGCGGAGCACATGCTCATTCTCGGCGTGGAATCGCCGGACGGAGAGAAAACCTATGTCACCGCAGCTTTCCCCAGCGCGTGCGGGAAGACCAATTTCGCCATGCTCATACCCCCGAAAGCCTTCGCCGGCTGGAAAGTGACAACCGTGGGCGACGACATCGCGTGGATCAAGCCCGGAAGCGATGGAAAGTTGCACGCAATCAATCCCGAGGCGGGATATTTCGGCGTTGCGCCCGGGACGGGATACAAGACCAATCCAAATGCGATGGAGTGCATCCGTGCCAACACGATCTTCACGAACGTTGCCCTGGCCCCCGACGGCGACGTCTGGTGGGAGGGTATGACCGACACTCCGCCGCCCCGGCTGATCGATTGGCAGGGTAAGGACTGGACGCCGGGGAGCGGACGGCCCGCCGCTCACCCAAACGCGAGATTCACCGCTCCAGCCAAGCAAAATCCGATTATCGATCCCTCGTGGGAAGATCCGAATGGAGTCCCGATCAGGGCATTTATATTTGGCGGCCGGCGAAGCGGCGTGGTGCCCCTGGTCTATCAAACCGTTAACTGGAACTTCGGCGTCTATGCGGCTGCCACGATGGGCTCCGAAACGACGGCCGCTGCCACGGGTGAGGTCGGAAAAATCCGGCGGGACCCGATGGCGATGCTTCCTTTCTGCGGATATCACATGGCGGATTACTTCAATCACTGGCTTCAGTTCGGCCGCAGTTTGCAGAATCCTCCCCGGATTTTTTCCGTCAATTGGTTCCGCAAAGACGAGAACGGAAAATATATCTGGCCGGGGTTTGGCGAGAACATGCGCGTCCTCAAATGGGTCGTCGATCGCGCGCGCGGCCGCGGCTACGCCATCGAAAGCCCGATCGGCTGGATGCCGCGCTATCAAGACCTCTGCTGGGAGGGGCTGGAAGCGTTCTCGCAGGAAAAATTCAACAACGTGATGTCGGTGAAAGGGGAGGAGTGGAAGAAGGAGCTCCTGTCGCACGAGGAATTTTTCTCGAAGCTCTATGACAAACTTCCGAAGGAATTCATCTTCATGCGGGAGCTCGTGCTTTCGAGCCTGTGGCGGTCGCCGGATCATTGGGAGCTGGCCCCGGAACAATAGTACCCTTCGAATCACCAATTCCCCCATCTCGCGCCGAGAAAATGAGCTCTGACTTCCAATCAATGGGTGCCGCCCGTTTGAGGCGCACCGGAACGGTTCTGTGAAGTCCGTCCGCTTCCACGCGTTCGGCAACGCCGACGTCCTCCGTTATGAAGAGGCCCCAAAACCTGTGATCGGCCCCACCGATGTTCTTATTAATCTGAAAGCAGCCGCGCTCAATCACCTCGATCTCTGGGTCCGCAGCGGAGCGAGAGAGAGAAATATTCCGCTGCCCCACATCCCCGGATGCGACGGCTCCGGCATTGTCGCCGAAGTAGGAAGCGCGGTCGCTTGGATCAAGCCCGGAGACCGGGTTCTCATTTCATCCGGTCTCTCCTGCGGGCACTGCGAGATGTGTCTCGGGGGACGCGACAACTTGTGCCGGGATTACCGGGTCCTCGGGGTACGCGAGGAAGGAACGTACGCGGAGTTTGTCAGAGTGCCGGCCGTGAACTGCGTTCCAATCCCGGAGGGTCTGGATTTCAACGAAGCTGCGGCGATCCCGCTCGTGTTTCTCACAGCATGGCATATGCTTGTGACGCTGGCCAATATCCGGCCGGGAGAGACGGCCCTCGTTCACGCAGCGGGAAGCGGCGTCGGCTCCGCCGCAATTCAAATCGCGAAAATGATCGGCGCGCGGGTCATCACGACCGCAGGTTCTCATGAGAAATTGAAGAGGGCACAGGAGCTCGGCGCAGACGACTTAATCAACTATCAGGAAAAGGATTTTGTTGATGAAGTCAAGCGGATCACGGAAAAAAAAGGAATAGATGTCGTCGTCGAGCATGTCGGGGGAGAGGTCCTTGAGAAAAGCATCATGGTGCTTGCGAAAGGTGGAAGACTCGTAACGTGCGGCGCAACATCCGAATATGTGGCAAAAGTGGACATCCGCTACGTCTACACACGCCACCATAGGATTCTAGGTTCATGGATGGGAAGCAAATCGGAGATGTTCGAAGTGCTGAAGTTCTTCACGGGGCCGAAAAGCAAACGCCGTTTGAACCCGGTCATCGATAAGATCTTTCCGCTCGCCCAGGCCGCCGACGCTCACCGGCGTATGGAGGAGAGAAAGAACTTCGGAAAGATCGTCCTCGAAATTTAACTCGGATTTAATTCCGGTGGTCTCCTTCTCAGATATCGAATCCGCATACAAGGTCCTTCGACCCGTCGTCCACAAGACTCCTCTCCTCTCGTCACGCACGTTTAACGAGAATTCCGGAAACGAAGTCTACTTCAAGGCAGAAAACTTTCAGCGGATCGGGGCGTTCAAGTTCCGCGGCGCGTACAACAAGATCTCCTCGTTGACCGCCGAGCAGAGGCGGGCGGGCGTGATCGCTCATTCTTCCGGCAACCATGCACAGGGCGTCGCCCTCGCCTGCAAGCTCTTCGGGGTCAAGGCCATCATCGTGATGCCGCGCGATTCGGTCCCGCTGAAGGTGGAAGCAACTCGAACGTACGGTGCCGAGATCGTGTTCTGCGGAAACACGACCGACGACCGTGAGCGCACAACCAATGAACTCATCGCGAAATCCGGTTACACGCTTGTCCATCCCTTCAATGATGAAAAACTGATCGCCGGACAGGGAACAGTCGCCCTCGAAATCTTTCAGGACATCAAGGAGTTGGATTATCTCTTCGTGCCCATTGGAGGCGGCGGACTGATTGCGGGGTGCTCACTCGCTGCGAAGAATCTTTTCCCGAATGTACGAGTCATCGGTGTGGAAACGGAAGGTGCGAATGATTGTTATCAGTCCTTCCGCGCAAAGAAGATTATAAAACTCAAATCGGTCAATACGATTGCCGACGGGATGCGCACGCTTTCCGTCGGGGAGCTTAATTTTGAAATCATTCTCCGGTATGTGGATGACGTGATCACAATAAAAGACGATGACATCCTGCCGATGATGAAATTCTTCATTGAAAGAATGAAGATCGTCGTCGAACCCACCGGAGCCGTCGCCCCTGCAGCAGTCATGAAGAACGCGAGCGGCTTAAAGGGGAAGAAGATTTGCGCGGTCATCAGCGGTGGGAACGTCGACCCGGAGCTCCTGAAGCGGATTATCTGATCATCGCCGGGAGGAGAGAATGAGCTGCCCCGCCTGATTCACTTTCACCCAGTATGATTTTCCGGGGATAAGAGTACCGGAGGCCGCATACCTCCCTTCGTAGCCGAAAAATTGCGAAACGATAATGCCGGGGGGAACCTGCACGATCGTACTTGTGATCACCGGCTCTGATAGCGAGCCAATCATATTCCATCCCGCCGAGACTTCGACGGTGAGGTCGAAGACGGAGTCTCCGGCGATGCCTGCCGTCTGCGAAGAGGCGAACTTTACCCAGTAGCCGGCACCGTTGCGCATCGAGTCTGACGGCAGATATCGTCTTCCGTCAAAATTAAAAGCCCGCGAAATCGCCGTCGGAAACAGCGTTGAAGCGCGCGGGTCGGGCACAGTCACTGGAAGCGAGACCATGTTCCATCCGCCGGCGAGGTCAAACGTGACACCCTTCGGCGGAGGGACGATTGTAACGCTGTCGATGGAAGCACCGGTGCGGGTGATGAAACGAAATGTAATCTGTCCCGTGTCCGCATCGACAAGCATTGCGCCGTAATCAGCGTTGTAACGAAGCTGGCTGCCGGCAATGGGGGCGCCGAATGGATACGTGCTTCGGCCTCCGAGACCGTTTACTAAATAGAGAAGATTGTCTTCCGTGAGCCGCTCATAATCATGCTCATGACCTGCAAGCACAGCCGTGGCGCCCCACTGCCTGAAAGGCCATCGCATAACAAGCAGCGACCCATGACGTGTTCCCGATGAATACGGCGGATGATGAAAGTAGACGAGCCTCCATCGTGCGGTGGAGGAGGCGAGATTCGACTTCAGCCACTGAGCCTGGGTGGAGAGGGATGTGCGTCCGTCGGGTTCATTCGTATCGCTGTCGATCACAAAGAAATGCACCGGCCCGCGAACGAAGTCATAATAACGCTCGTTATTCGGGAGCTCGAAATAGTTCAGATACGGCGTTGCCCCCGCCGCTATCCAATCATGGTTTCCAAGGGCCGGGAAAAATCTGTTGACGGTGGCGCCTGCTCCGTAAGCTCCCGAATACGGAAAGATGAATTCGTGGTAATATTGGCCGATATTTTGGTCGATCGTGGTTGTACTTCCGGATTCATAGTTGTTATCTCCGACGGTGATGATGAAATCGGGGTTCCAACCTTTCACAAGCGCCGCCACGTCGGCTTCGGCCTGACCTGCGAAGCCGTAATCTCCGATGACCGCGAACCGGACGGGAGATTGCGCGGAAGAGCGCGGCGCAAGAATCAATTGAATCGCGGCGAGCAGAATGAGAGCCGGCTGGCGTAGAGTAAAGCTGAATTTCACGGAAGAAATTTACCGAATTGACTGTATTCCACAAAATCATGAAGGATTACCACAACCTCATCGATGACGGGCGACGGGAGATTTATAAAATCGAGGCTTAAGTAACAACCGCTGCGTTCGGAGCAAGCAGCGCGGTGTGATCGGCGCTGCCGGCGGCCTGGGTAGAACCCGCCGCGGCATCCCGGTTAATCTATCCTGGCAGCGCGCGGCGTATAGCCGACAAACACCGATAGAGCGTTAGTCCACATCCGCAGCGGCCAGCAGCGCTGAGGTCAGATTTTCTTCAATGCCTGCCTGAAATCTCCGATCAGATCTTCGACTCCCTCGACCCCGACGGAGATGCGGATCATTCCGGGCGTTACTCCATGGCTCGCGAGCTCGCTCGCACTCATATTGATGTGTGAAGAATAGACGGGTATGCTGACGAGGGTTTCTACGCCGCCGAGCGACATGGCGTTGACCGCCACCTTGAGATGATCACACACACGAACTGCGCCCTTCACGCCGCCTTTTACTTCAATTGTAACCATTCCCCCGAATCCTGACATCTGCTTTTTCGCGAGCCCGTGTTGGGGATGGGAGGGTAAACCCGGATAAAGTACGCGCAAAACCTTCGGATGCCGCTCAAGCGCCCGTGCGAGCGCCATCGCATTCTCATTTTGCCGGCGAACCCGAAGCTCGAAGGTCTTGAGGCTTCGGTCGACCAGAAACGCCGCGAACGGATCTGCGCATCCGCCCAGATGTTTCGCCAAACCCTTTACTTTGTCGATGAACGACCGCCGGGCTGTCACGACGCCCCCCATAAGGTCGGCGTGCCCTCCGAGATATTTCGTTGCACTTTCGAGAATTACATCCACGCCAAACTTGAAAGGGTCCTGATTCACGATCGTCGCAAACGTGTTATCGATCATGATCGTGATGCGGCTGCGGAATTCCTTCTCCGCCCGTCTCGTCATGCGGACAATTTTCTCAATGTCGACAAGCCGCAGCGTCGGGTTTGTCGGCGTTTCGAAGTAAACGACCTTAGTTTTTGGAGTAATGAGATATAACAGATCCTCGAGCGAGTGCGGCTCAACATACTTGACCTCAATCTGATACGCCGGGATGGTATCACGGAAAAACCGGTACGTCCCGCCGTACAACGCCGGCGTGCTGATGATTTCATCCCCGTGCTTGCATGCGGTGAGGATGGTTGTTGAAATAGCGGCCATGCCGGAAGCGAACAACGCGGCGGCTTCCCCTCCCTCCAGGAGCGCTATCCTTTCCTCAACCTCGTTCACCGTGGGGTTGTGATAACGCGTGTACACGTAAACGCTCCGGTCGCCCTTGGCGTAGCGGATCGCATCGTTCGAGTTCTTAAACCGGTACGTGCTTGTCTGATAGATCGGCGAGGCCACGGGGCCCTGGTACGCGTAGAGGTGTTTGCCGTGGATCGCCCGCGTGGAGAGAGCGAGCTGGGCTGTACGTTTCTTCTTCATGATGTTTCCTTTATTATCTCGCACACGTTTGTGCCCGCCCGCCGTCAATGCTGAAACTCGCGCCGGTGATCCAGCCCGCGCGGTCTGAGGCGAGGAATAGAATTAATTCAGCAACCTCCTCGGCGGTGCCGACACGGCCGATCGGATGCGTGGTCTTGCTGTGCTCGAGGAATTTTTGGTACGCCGCCTCATCCATGCCGCTTGCCCGATGAAGATTTGTCACGACCACGCCGGGATTGACCGCATTGACACGCACGCCCTTCGGTCCAAGCTCCAGAGCCGCGCAGTGAGTCAACTGATCGACACCGGCTTTGCTCACGCAATAGGACAAAACCCCCGGAAACGCCCGTATTCCCGTAACGCTCGATAGATTGACGATGTTGCCCTTTCGCTCTATTATAAATGGAAGCGCCAGTTGTGTCAATCGGAACAATGAGCGAAGATTAATGTCAAGCATCTTATCCCAGTCATCGAGCGTAGTATTCTCGATCGACCCGAATCCGATGGTCCCCGCCGCATTGACGAGTACGTCGATTCCCCCGAATCGTTGAAGAGTTGTGTTGATGACACGCTGCCTGTCGGGCTCAAGGCGCAAGTCTGCGGGGATCACTTCCACCATCTCCGGGTTCATTGCCGCTGCCACGGACCTGAGCTCCGTCTCCCGACGCGCGACAATGGCGACCTGCGCACCGCGTTTCGAGCAGAGCATCGCAGTCGCCTTTCCGATCCCGCTCGAAGCGCCGGTGACGAGGAGGACTTTATTGGCAAATTCCTTCACACTGCTCGTCTGCGCCTGGAGCTCTGGGGTTTGTGCATTTGTCCCGGTCATGCGTTAGGGCTCATCCGGCCCCAATCAGCGATCGGGCACGCCGGAATATAGCATTGAACATCGGCTCGGTCAGTTTTCCCGTGAAGGTATTTTGCTGGCTCGGATGGAACGAGGCAAGCAGCGTTTGATCTTGGTTCAGCGCGTACTGTGCGCCGTGCGTAAACAATGGCCGAACAGGCAGCGAGGTGAGCTCCAGCTCCCTGAATGAGTTAAAGACCGTATCAAAGGCGATTCTTCCCAGAGCCACGATCACAGTGAGGCGCTTGAGCAAACGGATTTCCTGCAATAAGTACGTCCTGCAGTTCTTCAGTTCCGCCGGCAAGAGCTTGTTTTGCGGAGGCGCACACCGGGCTGACGCGGTTATGTAGCAATCCAGGAGTCGCAGCCCATCCGTCCGTGAGAAAGATTCTCCGCGGTTCGCGAAGCCATATTTATGGAGAGCCCGGTAGAGCCAATCCCCGCTGCGATCGCCGGTAAACATCCGGCCCGTTCTGTTGCCTCCGTGAGCCGCAGGCGCAAGACCAACGATCAACAGCCGTGCGCGAGGATCCCCAAGGCTCGGAACCGGCTTTCCCCAATAGTCGCAGTCCATGAACCGGGCAACCTTCTCCTTAGCGACCTTCTCTCTCCATCTGACGAGGCGCGGGCATGCCCTGCACTTGACGATTGTCTTCTGAAGCGCCGCAAGATCCGTATTACTCATCGTCTGACCGCAGGAGAGTAACAAAAAATTGAAATTGAATCATTCCAGGAACGGTTCGGTCGGTTCTTCTCTTCCAGGTTCGAGATGATTATCCATCATGATCCGGGCGCAGGTGTTCCATCGAAGGATGGCGTCGTCGTTCTTCGGAGGGCGCATCGATTCGGCTTTTTCAAAAAAATCCATTGCCTCGCGCATCCACTCATAGGCATGGGATTTATGGCCGGGCATGCCGCGGCTCAACACGGCCTTCGCCTGCCGCTCACAAATAATCCCCCCGTAATACGCGCGCTCATACTCATCGCGCAGCCGGGGCAACAACTCGCGGGCGTGCTTAACCTCCACAGCCTTCCCGTCACCGAACTGATCTGTTATGGAGAGCAACAGCACGACCAGCGCTTTCTGATTTTCAGGCTCGATATCCAGGATGTCAGAACAGATGCTCTCGGCTTCTCTGGGCTCGTTGAGCAGGCGGTAGCGTTCCGCTTTCTCCAGCGCAGGAGCGATGCCTTCCTTGGATAGGGGTTTGAGCTTGAACATGAGGTTTACCTGTCTGGTTGTCGCGATCGGTCCGCCAATGGTGGGCAGCAAACGCGTCCGTTCTACGCCTTCAGAATCCGGAACAGCTTCTTAATCGGGTCAAAAAATTCATCCACGACGCGTTCCTTCAACGGAATAATCGCATTGTCCGTGATCGTAATATTTTCCGGGCAAACCTTCGTGCAGCACTTGGTGATGTTGCACAAGCCGATCCCCTGGGTTTTCTTCAGTTCAGCCAACCGGTTCTCCGTGTCGAGGGGATGCATCTCCAAGGAGGCGGCATAAACAAAGTATCTCGGACCGATGAATTCGTTGTAAAGGTGATGCTCCCTCAGGACGTGACAGACATCCTGGCACAGGAAACACTCGATGCACTTGCGGAATTCCTGTACCCGGTCGACGTCCTCCTGCGCGATGCGCCACGTTCCGTCTGGAGCATCGGGAGGCCGGGGGTTGAACTTTTTGATCTGCTTCTTCACACGGAAATTCCACGACACGTCCGTCACCAGGTCTTTAATGATTGGAAAAGCCCGCATCGGTTCTATGGTCGTGGTCTTATCGAGCGGGAGGTCGCTCAGGCGGGTCATGCACATCAGCTTCGGATTTCCATTCACCTCGGCCGAACAGGAGCCGCACTTCCCCGCTTTGCAGTTCCACCGCACGGCAAGATCATTCGCCTGTTCCGCCTGGATCTGGTGCACGGCATCGAGGACCACCATTCCTTCCGATATTTTCGTTTCGTAGTTCTCGAACTTGCCGCCGCGCGCGTCTCCGCGCCATATGCCAAACGTGGCCGTTGCCATCACTTCATCTCCTCGACGATCTGTTTGAGGTCGGGTCTCAGTTCAAGCGTGGGTTCCCGCACGATCGCCATCCGGCCATCCGCATCTTTGCGAGCGACGATATTGCAATGCCCGAACGTCTCGTTTTTTATCGGGTAATCTTCGCGAAAGTGCGCGCCGCGGCTCTCCTTTCGTTCGAGGGCCGCGAGGGCGATCATTTCAGAAACTGTCAACAGATTCTGCAGGTCGAGCGCCGTGTGCCAGCCGGGGTTATACTCACGGTTTCCGTTCGCACGGACTCGGCCTGCTCTCTCGCGCAGCTTTCGGAGTTCATCAACCGCCTGAAGCATTTCGCCCTCCCTGCGGACGATACCGACAAGCCTCTGCATCATCTCCTGCAGATCATACTGAACCTGATAAGGGTTCGCGCCCCGCGGGTCCCCGTCAGGCTCGAATGGCTTCAGCGCCGCGCTCGCCGCCTCCTCGACCTGTTTATCGTCGATCTTCGAAGCTCCGTGTTCCTTTGCAAAGCGTGCGGCGTGTTCGCCGGCCCGCTTTCCGAACACGAGAAGGTCGGAGAGCGAGTTCCCTCCGAGCCGGTTCGCGCCGTGCAATCCGGCTGCGCACTCGCCGACGGCATAGAGTCCGGGCACGGTCGACATCTGCGAATCTGCATCGACGCGGACGCCTCCCATCATGTAATGGGTTGTGGGTCCCACTTCCATCGCCTCTTTCGTAATATCGATATCGGCAAGCTGCTTGAACTGATGGTACATGCTCGGCAGCTTTTTCTTGATGATCTCCTCTGCATTCGGGAGCTTTTTCTTGATCCACGAGATGTCGAGATACACGCCGCCGTGAGGAGATGCGCGGCCTTCTTTAATTTCGCGCACGATGCAGCGGGCGATATGGTCGCGGGTAAGAAGTTCGGGGGGCCTTCGTGCGTCCGGATCGCCCTGGGTGTACCGCCATCCCTCTTCTTCGTTATCGGCCGTTTGATTCCGATAGAGCTCGGGGATGTCCTCGAACATAAATCTGCGGCCGTCCTTGTTCAGCAAAATCCCACCCTCGCCGCGGACACTCTCCGTAACGAGAATGCCCTGAACGCTGGGTGGCCACACCATTCCGGTCGGGTGGAATTGGACGAATTCCATATCCATCAGATCCGCTCCGGCTTGATAGGCCAACGCATGCCCATCGCCGGTGTATTCCCAACTATTGCTCGTAATCTTATATGCTCTTCCGATGCCGCCCGTGGCAAGGATGATCGCTTTCGCTTGAAAAAGTTTGAATCTCCCTTTCTCACGGTCATAGCCGAAGCCCGCGGCGACGCGAGATTCATCCTTCAGGAGAGTCGTGATCGTGCACTCCATGTGCACCTCGATACCCTGGTGGATCCCATGATCCTGAAGTGTGCGGATCATCTCCAGGCCGGTGCGATCTCCAACGTGCGCCAGGCGCGGATATTTGTGTCCCCCGAAATTCCGCTGCAGAATTCGTCCATCCTTCGTACGGTCGAAGAGCGCGCCCCAGGCTTCCAGCTCGCGGACGCGTTCCGGGGCTTCCTTGGCGTGCAGCTCGGCCATGCGCCAGTTGTTAAGATATTGCCCGCCTCGCATGGTGTCGGCGAAGTGCACCTTCCAATTATCTCTCTGATCGACGTTCGCGAGTGATGCCGCGATGCCCCCCTCCGCCATCACGGTATGCGCTTTGCCCAGAAGGGATTTGCAGACTAGCCCTACGGAAAGTCCCGAGGCCGAGGCCTCGATGGCGGCCCTTAGGCCGGCTCCCCCGGCCCCGATCACGAGAACGTCGTATTGATGCGATTGGAATTGCGCCATCAGAGAATTCTCCAGTCGGTCCAGACGCCCATCGAGCAGAGGCGAACGTAGATATCCGAAAATGCGACCGAAAAGAGGCTCATCCACGCCCAGACCATATGCCGGCGGTTAAGACAGCTCACGCAGTCGTACGATCGCCGCCGGACGGATGCCCGCGCAAGCACATCCCGAATACCCCCGACCAGATGGCGCAGCGAGTGACAGCCGAGAGCATATCCGCCGAGGAGAACTACATTCACAGCCAGCACGATCGTGCCGATGCCGATGCCGAACGAGGCCTCTCCGGTGAGCGCGTCTGTAAACCGGAAGGCCTTCACGACATCGCTCGCAAGTATGACGAGGAAGAGCAATGCGAGATAGAGAAAGTACCGGTG
>DASQAZ010000021.1:0-10022 GCA_035635475.1 Bacteroidota bacterium
GAAACGAAATCCCGGCGCGGACTCGCTTTCAGACGGTTTTACACAGAGCCCGGCGTCCATCCGTTCGATATGATCGAATGGGATCTTCGGACAGCTGTCATCAACAACGAGAGGGGCGAGACGATCTTTGAACAGAAAGACGTCGAAGTCCCGAAATCGTGGTCGATGACGGCCACAAACGTCGTGGTGTCGAAGTATTTCCACGGCAAGCTCGGCACACCCGAGCGTGAAACCAGCGTACGGCAATTAGTGGACCGCGTTTCTCGCACCATGTTAGAGTGGGGAAAGAAAGGCGGTTACTTTGCATCCGAGGAGGACGCCAATACATTTTACGCTGAATTGACCTATCTGCTCGTGAATCAGTACCTGGCATTTAACAGCCCCGTCTGGTTTAACGTGGGGATTGAAGAGAAGCCGCAGTGTTCGGCGTGCTTCATCAACTCCGTTGAAGACACAATGGAATCAATCCTTGAGCTCGCAAGGACTGAAGGCAGACTCTTCAAGTGGGGTTCGGGAACCGGGTCAAATCTTTCTACTCTACGCTCATCGAGGGAGGGCCTTTCGAGTGGCGGTAGCGCATCAGGCCCCGTTTCGTTCATGAAGGGGTATGACGCGTTTGCCGGAGTCATAAAGTCTGGCGGAAAAACGCGGCGCGCGGCAAAGATGGTCATCCTGAACGTCGACCACCCCGACATTCTCGATTTCATCCGGTGTAAGGCAGAAGAGGAGAAAAAGGCGTGGGCCCTGATTGATGCCGGATACGACGGCGGATTCAATGTGCCCGGCGGCGCCTATGACTCCGTCTTCTATCAGAACGCAAACCACTCCGTCCGGGTAACGGACGAATTTATCCGCAAAGCGGTGGAGGACAAGCCCTGGACGACACACTCGGTTCTCGGCGGCAAGCCCATGGATTCGCTCCGGGCAAAGGAAATGATGGACGGAATGGCGGAAGCTGCATGGATCTGCGGGGACCCCGGAATACAGTTTGATACGACCATAAACGACTGGCACACGTGTCCGAACACGGCACCGATCGCCGCATCGAACCCCTGCAGTGAGTACATGTTTCTCGACGACACCGCGTGCAATCTCGCCTCGCTGAATCTCATGAAGTTCAGAACGAGCGACGGGGAATTCGACGTTGAGTCGTTCTGCCACGCTGTTTCGATCTCGATCACTGCCCAGGAGATCGAGGTTGGAAATGCGAGCTATCCGACACCGAAGATCACGCAGAATAGTTTTGATTATAGACCGCTCGGGCTTGGTTACGCCAATCTCGGTGCGTTGCTGATGGCGCGCGGTCTTCCGTACGACAGTGAAGAGGGCAGGGCGTACGCCGCCGCAATCACGGCCCTGATGTCCGGACAAGCCTACAAGCAATCAGCCCTTATTTCTCGGGAGATAGGACCGTTTAAGGGCTTCGAGAAAAACCGGGAGCCGATGCTCAGGGTCATAAAGATGCACGGGCTGGAGGCGGATAAGATTGAGAACAGATACGTCCCGGGTGATCTGCTCACCGCCTCGCGCAAAGTGTGGGACGACGCCTACGCGATCGGTCGCGAATATGGATTCCGAAATTCCCAGGCAACCGTCCTCGCGCCGACGGGCACCATCGGTTTCATGATGGATTGCGACACGACCGGGGTGGAACCGGACATCGCCCTCGTCAAGTACAAGAAGCTGGTCGGAGGCGGATTGCTCAAGATCGTCAATCAGACCGTCCCGCTCTCCCTCAACAAGCTGGGATACATCGACGAGCAGATCGAGCATATCACGGCATTTATCGACAAGAACGATACGATCGAGGGGGCGCCGCACCTGAAGGAAGAGCATCTCCCTGTGTTCGATTGCGCCTTCAAACCTGCGAACGGGGAACGGACGATCCACTACATGGGTCACGTGAAGATGATGGCCGCAACCCAGCCGTTCATCTCCGGGGCCATCTCGAAGACTGTGAATATGCCGGGTGACGTGACCTCCGCGGATATCGCAAACACATACCTGGAGGCTTGGCAGCTCGGTCTCAAGTCAATTGCTATTTACCGCGACGGCTGCAAACGCACGCAGCCGCTGAACACGAGCCTCGATCAGCTCGTCGCCTCGACCAAACTGAAAGCCGTCCGCCGAAGGCTGCCCGACGAGCGTCAGGCGGTAACGCATAAGTTTTCCATTGCGGGGCATGAAGGTTACATCACCGTGGGGTTGTACGAAGACGCGACGCCGGGGGAGATTTTCATCACGATGTCTAAAGAGGGCTCGACCATCTCCGGCCTCATGGATGCGTTCGCGACCTCGGTATCGATGGCGCTCCAGTACGGCGTACCGCTTCGCGTGCTTGTGGAAAAATTCTCACACATGCGGTTCGAACCCAGCGGGTTCACGGGCAACAAGGAAATCCCGATGGCCAAGTCGATCTGTGACTACATCTTCCGGTGGCTCGGGAGGAAGTTCCTCCCTCCGGAGGAGCAGGCCGTGACCGTCGATACCCTCGCCTCAGCCGCTGCGGCCCAGAGCGTCGAGTCGGCGCACGTCGCAAAGCTTCATTCGGCTATCGTCGAGGAACGTCCGACATCGAAGGCGGAGCGCGAAGTGTATCGCGCGCAATCAGACGCCCCGCCCTGCCACGCTTGCGGCAGCATTATGGTGCGAAACGGATCTTGCTACAAATGCACGAATTGCGGAGAAACCTCGGGCTGTTCCTGATATTCTGAAGTGAGGCAGCTCATGACCAAGCGAAACGCCGGCATTGCATATTTGCCCGTCCTCGTTGCAATCATCGTCTTCTCTTACACAGGATGCGACTTCGATAAGAGAGATTTCCTCGACACCGCAAAATCGACCTTCGCCGCATTCTACAACAGCAATTACCGGACGACCGATAGTACGATCGATTGGCACGTGCTCTCGATTAACGGCGACGAGATTGGACGAACGTACATGGAACTTGGGACCGATTACGATAAAGCCGCGTACCGGAAAGCGATGGTTGTCAGATTGAGGACACTCTGCCAGCAGAAGGGATGGAACCCCGCGAATATGAAGAACTGGAGGATAAGCGAACGGGGTGTTGAAAGCGCGAGCGTCACCGCCGATGGCCCCAAGGGCACTATTACAATGACGCTCCGGAAGTACCAGGCGGAAAAGAGGATCGGTATAATTCAGATTAGGTGAGGCGATAAAACTCAGACGGGGAGGGTCATTCGCTCATACCAGCTTTCCCCACCGGCTCATGAATCTCTCCAGGAGCTCGAGCTTTTCCGACGCAGTGGGAACCTCTCGCAACATCGCGAGCGCGACCGCAATCAGATCGTGATACTCAACCACTTTTCTTGAGGCCGCTTTCTGATAAGTTGGATGCGCGGTGTTGATTAACACAGCATCGCCCTCCATCCAGCTTAGGTCGTCACGCTCGGGTGCACCGACATAATGAATTGTCGGGCCGAATCTGATGCTCCGCAACCGTCTGACAGCGGCCAGTTCATCTCCCTCTTCCAATCCCTGCGCCCCACGCCCAGCCTGTGCAATTTCATCCGGCAGTGGATGTTCCCTCGATTCGACCCGGGATTCTTTTTCGGGGTTGACTTGAAACTCGGGTCGGACCCCAAGAAGACCACCCTCCGGATCGCGGACCAGACCTTCCCTCTCTGACCGCAATCCGTAAAACTGCTGAAGGTCGGGAATTTCTCCAACGATTCGATTGACAACCCGCCGGAGCCGCACCACCTCTTTATCGCTGCCGCTTTCCTTCTTTTCAACCAGGTCAAGCTCCTCCAACCAGAGACGGAATTCCCGCTGCGCGACCTTGCTGAACCGATAATACTTGTTTCCGGCGGTTCCCTCCTTCCGGAAGTCGCATTTGCTCGTTGTGAGGGCGTCCACAAGCTCGGGCACTTCGATGATCCCCGTGATCCGGTCCATACCCCTGACAAATTGCCGGAGCCAATCTCGTTTTATGATCTTCCCGAACGTGGATATCGCAATGCCCTGCGCGTCTTCGGGGAGGGCAGCACGGTGAAGCTCAAACCGGGCCAGCGCGAACGGCTTTCTGCTGCGCCCGCGATGGAGAAGATACTGTTTGAATTTCTCGGGTCCCCCTGTTGGTGAAACGGGCGGTTGCAGGAGGTCCCCGTTGAGAAGGAACGTGACGCGCTTGTAGAGCTTCACGGATTCATAGAAATCATGAAGTGTCAAGAGTGGCAAATAATGCGTGAGAAGGACCCTCCGTATTTCTTCAAGCCGAAGTAAACAGCTGGATCTGTGTTTGAGATGAAATCGTACCCGCGTCCCGTTATGCGGGAGGGTCCGGTCGGGAAGATCATACCACACCGGGTGCATCATGCGCCGCTTACGTTCGAACCTCCAGTCGGACGTTCCCCAATAATTCTTGCTTCGTGTCTCGGTGATAATTCTGTCGGAGATCTTCAGCGCAAGCTTCGCTCCCAGACCCGCGAATCCAATCCCCTGGCCTTTACGCTTGAAGGAGGTCGAGAAGTTGTGGTACATCTCGAACCCTTTCTTGTCCATTCCCGCTCCATTGTCGGTCAACTCGAAAATCCGTTGCTCGGGATCCACCCGGAAATCGATCAGGCTCGTTTTCGCGTCCAGTGAATTGGCCACGAGTTCGACGAGGACGGCTTCATCAACGCTGAACGGGTACATATCCCGGATGTCGTCAAGAAAGTGCTCGTAATCGATGCCGCTGAAGTGTTTCATGATGATGAAGCCCGCTCGACGTTCCGGTTCTCGATGTCGGTGATCTTGTCAAGACGCTTCTGGTGCCTCCCTCCCCCAAACGATGTTTCAAGCCACACCTTCGCGATCGCCTTTGCAAATTCCAAACCGAGGATTCTGCCCCCGAGAGTAAGCACGTTCGCGTTGTTATGCTCGCGGCTGCTTCGCGCGGAAAATTCGTCCGAACAGCAGGCCGCCCGTACTCCGCGCACCTTGTTAGCAGCGATCGCAGAGGCAATCCCCACGGCATCGATCATGATTCCCTTGGACGCTTCCCCAAGAGAGACCATGCGAGCCACGCCGTAGGCAAAATCGGGATAATCGCACGCTTCGTCGGAGTATGTACCGACGTCCACCACTCGGTACCCGAGGCCTTCAACAAACGATCTTAGGTCGCTCTTCAACGCAAACCCTCCATGGTCGCTCCCGATCGCAATAATTTCAGCAGAAGCCGATTTCGGTGAGAGTGGTAACGATGAAGGGGGCGCGACGGGTTCGTCTTTTTTCTTCGATACCAGGCGAACTCCCAGTTGTTTTGCGCGATCTTTGGCGGCATCGGTCACAATCGAGTCAGAACCGATGGTGACCACCTTGTCGCCTCGTTTCGCTGCCTCCAGGATTGTCTGTTCCGAGACGAGCCTCTTCGGCGTCATCGTTTGCCGGGGGAAGTGGTGTCGCCAAACTCCAGGACCTCCAGTCGCACCGGCGCCGTGCCGGTGCCGATCAGTTCGAGCGCTTTCGCCGCTGCGAGCGAAACATCGATGATGCGGTTGTCTTTGAATGGCCCTCGATCGTTGATTCGGACCACGACCGCCTTCCCGGACTGCGTATTGGTGACGCGGACCTTTGTGTTGAACGGGAGTGTCCGGTGCGCAGCGGTGAGTTTATGCATATCATAGATCTCGCCGTTCGACGTATGCCTCCCGTTGAACTCATCCGCGTAGTAGGAAGCCATCCCTTCCTCGATCCCGCTCTGCTGCACATCCGATTCATCGGTTGGCGGCCGCGAGAACGTATACCGGGGCGACGACACGCACCCCGCCAGGAGGAATACGATCGCGCCGTATATACCAATCTGGAAAAGCACTCGCATCAGAGGAAGTCGGTCATTTGCTTGCGCCTGAGGTAGTCGACAATCTCCTTGACATCCTGGGACTCGCCCCGCTTGCAGATGAGAACGGCGTTATCGGCCGCGATGACGATCAGATCTTCGACGCCGATCGTCGCCACGAACTTATCGCCGGCGTGAACGAGCGTGTTTTTCGTATCCTGCAGCAGTGCCTTACCCGTCACGCTGTTACCGTGATCGTCCGTTCCCGAGATTCGGAAGACCTCATCCCAGGACCCGACATCGCTCCAGCCGAAATTTCCCTTGATCACGTATACCTCGCGAGTTTTTTCCATCACCCCGTAATCAATTGAAATCGGGCGAATCGTCCGGTATGCAGTATCAAGCACATGCTCATAATTGTCGGCCCCGATGGCACGATCGACATTTTTCATTTGTGCGTACATCTCGGGGAGCAGTTTCTGGATCTCCTTAAGAATCGAGTCGACGCGCCAGATGAACATACCGCTGTTCCACAGAAAATCTCCACTCTTGATGAACTCTTGTGCTGTCGACTGGTTGGGCTTCTCGGCGAACGTTTTTACACGGAGGACGCCGCGCGAAAAGTAAGTGTTTTTTCGATCGTCTTCATCGATCACCTGGATGTACCCGTATCCGGTTTCGGGCCTCGTCGGCTGAATGCCCACCGTGATCAGCTTTCCCGATTCGTAGGCGACCCAGATCGCGAGGTTGAGGATGCGGCGGAACTCTTCCTCGTCCTGCATCACATGATCGGCCGGAAGTACGACCATCACGGCCTCCGGGTCTAACCGCTGGATGAAGAGGGCGGCCAGCGCGATACAGGGTGCAGTATTTCGCGCAAGAGGTTCCGTGATGATATTTTCGTGCGGGATGTGGGGGAGCTGTTTCGCTACGAGAGGTTTTTGAATCTTATTGGTGACGATGAGCGTGTGCTTCTCATCGATGAAACTACTGATCCTTTTCACGGTGTTTTGAATCATCGTCCCCTTGCTGATAATCTCGAGGAGCTGTTTAGGCGACTTCTCCCTGCTCCGGGGCCAGAACCTCGAACCGACCCCACCCGCCATGATCACCGCATAGACATTCGGCATCGCGATCCGGTCAGTCAGATTCAATGAATGTAAACACGCGGAACTCTCTCTGTCACGCCGGTAAAGACTTCATACGGGACTGTTCCTATTTTCTCTGCGAGGTCCCACGCACTTATTGCCTCGCTTCCGTCCTGCCCGATCAGCGTTACTTCATCGCCGACGTGAACTTCAGCGTCCTCGCCGATATCGACCATTAGTTGGTCCATGCAGATCGTACCCACGACCGGACAGCCCTTACCGTGGATCAGGACATGGGTCTGATTGCTCAAACGGCGGCTGTACCCGTCACCATAACCAAGAGGCACGGTCGCGATCCGGGTTCTGGATGAGGTGAAGTACGTGCGGCCGTAGCTGATGCTCGTGTTCGCGGGCACTTCCTTGATAAAGACGACGGTCGACCTCAGACTGAACACGGCAGAGAGGGGAACGCTCCGGGTGGTTTCAAGTGTCGGATACATGCCGTAGAGCATGATTCCGGGGCGGACCATGGTGTAATACGAGTTGGGAAGATCGAGGATGGCGCCGCTGTTTGCGATGTGCTGCAGAGGGATATTGATTCCGAGCCGGCTGATATTGCGGAGCACCTCGTCGAACCGGCTTAATTGGGTGTGAGCAAAGGATTTGTCGCGATCACCCGATGTGGCAAGGTGGCTGTAAATCCCGACTACGTCGAGAGACTTCAAGCTAGAAACCTCTTGCACGAACTGTGGCGCATGTTCGCTTCGGACCCCGATCCGTTCCATGCCGGTGTCGATCTTGAGATGCACCTTCGCTTTCTTGCCGGATCGCTCGGCGACCGACGAGATCTGACGGGCGATCTCAAGTGACGATACCGTTATCTCAAGGTCCTGGTAGAGGAAATCCTGAATCTGGCTGCCAAGCACCCCACCAAGGACTAGGATCGGCATCCAGATGCCCTGCCGGCGAAGCTCGATCCCCTCTTCGAGGAATCCGACCCCCAGATAATCGACGCCAAATTCGCTCAACGCTTGCGCGACACGAACCATGCCGTGACCATAGCCGTTCGCTTTGACGACTCCCATGACTTTGACGCCCGAACCAACACGTTTTCGGATGCCGTCAAAGTTGTCGCGCAAATTTTTCAAGTCGATCTCGGCCCGGGTCAGTCGCATGCAGAACCTGCGTGGCGGCTCCGTTGCACGACAAAAAATCTACCCTGTCGGGCTGAGAATCTGATAATCAGCCCTTACCGGCCATTCGAAGCCGATTGCGTGCCCGCTCAAGAGCGCCTCGGGCACGGGCAACATCCATCTCTTTCTTCTCTTTGAGACGGTTCCCGGCGCGTTCTCTGGCTGCTTCCGCCCGGGCTCCGTCGATCTCATCGACGCGCTCAACCGTCTCGGCCAGCATGACGACATGGTTTTTCTTCACGTCGACAAATCCGCCGCTCGTCGCGTACCGCCGCACATTCCCTTCAGGGTCCACAAGCTTCACCTCGCCGACGCCGATTTCGGAAAGCAGCGGCGCATGATTGAATAGCACCTGAAATCCTCCCATCGTTCCCGGTGCGCTGAAACTGACAACGTCACCGCTGAAGACAACCTTCCGCGGCGTCACAATCTCCAATTTGAATACTTTTTCGGCCACCTACGACGATTCCTTCTTGAACTTCTGCACCACTTCGTCGAGCGTACCGGTCATATAGAAATAGTTTTCGGGTATCTGATCACACTCCCCTTCAATGATCCCCTTGAACCCGCGAATCGTATCCTCGAGTTTCACGTACTTCCCCTCGATGCCTGTAAATTGTTCTGCGACGAAGAAGGGTTGTGAGAGGAACTTTTGAATCTTTCGCGCGCGGGAAACAGTCAATTTGTCTTCGTCGGAGAGCTCATCCATTCCGAGAATATTGATGATGTCCTGAAGGTCCTTGTACGTCTGGAGAATCTCTTTCACGCGCTTTGCGATGGCATAGTGCTCTTCGCCGACAATGCCGGGCTCAAGGATACGGGAGGTTGAGTCGAGCGGATCGACGGCGGGATAGATTCCCAATTCGGCAATCTGCCTGCTCAGAACCGTTGTCGCATCGAGGTGACTGAATGTCGTCGCGGGCGCGGGATCGGTGAGATCGTCGGCCGGTACATAGATCGCCTGCACCGATGTGATAGAACCCTTTTTTGTGGATGTAATCCGCTCCTGCAGTTCACCCATCTCTGTTCCCAGAGTGGGTTGGTACCCGACGGCTGAGGGCATCCGGCCGAGCAACGCCGACACCTCGGAGCCCGCCTGTACGAACCTGAAGATATTGTCGATGAAGAGAAGCACGTCCTTCCCCTCGTCATCCCGGAAATATTCGGCGATGGTGAGCGCCGTCAGTCCAACCCTCTGCCGGGCTCCGGGAGGCTCGTTCATCTGACCGAAGACGAGCGCGGTCTTGTCCAGCACGCCCGTTTCCTTCATCTCGAGCCAGAGGTCATTTCCTTCACGCGTGCGCTCTCCCACCCCGCCGAACACCGAATAGCCGCCGTGATGAATCGCGATATTATGGATTAGCTCCATGATCACGACCGTTTTCCCTACGCCCGCGCCGCCGAACAGACCGGTTTTCCCGCCCTTGGAGTAGGGCTCCAGCAAGTCGACAACCTTGATGCCGGTTTCGAACATCTCCCGCTGGGTGCTGAGGTCTTCGAATCGAGGCGGTGAGCGATGGATCGGGTACTTTTTCTTTCCGTTCAAGGGAGGCAGTTTGTCAATCGCCTTGCCCACGACGTTGATAAGCCGGCCGAGGGTTTCGGGGCCGACGGGCACCTCTATTGGTGAGCCAAGATCGAAGACTTTCATGCCCCTCACCAGACCGTCTGTGGAGTCCATTGCCACAGTGCGAACCCTGTCTTCACCAAGGTGCTGCTGCACTTCGCAGATCAGTTCCTCGTCGACGCCCTCGACGCTCTTCCGGGGGATCCTCACCGCGTTGAGTATCTCGGGAAGTTTTCCGCCCGAGAAATCGACGTCAACCACCGGTCCGATCACCTGTACGATCTTGCCTTCGTTCATCAATCTCCTGTTTGTCGATACGGAATGTCCGCGAGAATCGGCGCTCCGGCGCCGGCAACTTATGCGAATGCGGCGCTAATATAGGGATTTTG
>DASQAZ010000022.1:0-6017 GCA_035635475.1 Bacteroidota bacterium
ACGAGGTCAAAGACGTAACATTCCGAAACCTGAATGAAGTCGTGAGCCGCCCTCTCGTTGGATCAAACCACCGGTCGCGCGGCTCATTTGTTAATGGAAGGAGCGTTGTCACGATATGAATTTCAATAAGTTCACAATTAAATCTCAGGAGGCAGTCCAGACGGCGCAGGAGATCGCCGCCAGTTACGGCAACCAGTCGATCGAACCCGAGCACCTGCTCGGCGCGCTCGTGCAGGACACCGATGGCGTCGTCACACCGATCCTGCAGAAGACGGGGGCCAACCTCGACTACATCAAGATCAAGATCAACGAATCGATCGAAAAGCTCCCAAAGGTGTCGGGAGCCGGGGCCGGAAACCAGCACCTCGGACAATCGCTGGTGAAGCTCTTCGATACCGCCCTGAAGGAAGCGCAGGGGCTGAAGGACGAATATGTCAGCACCGAGCACCTTCTGCTGGCCCTTCTCTCCACAAAGTCGCCCGCAGGGCAGCTACTCGCCGACCAGGGAGTGACCAAAGAGCAGGTGTACAAGGCATTGAAGGATATCCGGGGAACGCAGCGTGTTACGGATCAGACGCCGGAGGAAAAATACCGGTCGCTCGAACGGTTCGGCCGGGATCTGAACGAGCTCGCCCGCAAGGGAAAGCTCGATCCCGTCATCGGCCGCGACGAGGAGATCCGCCGCGTGCTCCAGGTCCTCTCGCGCCGGACGAAGAACAATCCCGTTCTTATCGGCGAGCCGGGCGTCGGAAAGACTGCGATTGCGGAAGGGCTCGCCCACCGGATCATCCAGGGCGACGTGCCGGAGAACCTGAAGACAAAACGCATTATAGCCCTCGACATGGGCTCGCTCGTGGCCGGGACGAGTTTCCGCGGCCAGTTTGAGGAACGGTTGAAGGCGGTCCTCAAGGAAGTGACGGAGTCTGAAGGCGAAATTATTCTATTTATCGACGAGATCCATACGCTCGTCGGGGCTGGCGCGGCGCAGGGAGCCGTCGACGCGGCGAACATGCTCAAGCCCGCGCTCGCCAAAGGCGAACTGCGCGCGATCGGCGCCACCACGATCGACGAGTACCGGAAGTACATCGAAAAGGACCCCGCGCTCGAGCGGCGTTTCCAGCCCGTCATGATCGACGAGCCGAGCGTGGAGGACACCATCTCGATTCTCCGGGGGTTGAATGAGCGCTACGAGGTCCATCACGGAGTGCGCATTACCGACGGCGCGCTCGTGGCGGCCGCCCAATTAAGCTATCGCTATATCAGCGACCGCTTTCTCCCGGATAAAGCCATCGACCTCGTCGATGAGGCGGCAGCCAAGCTGCGCATCGAGATCGATTCCATGCCGGAAGAGCTTGATGAAGTCGAGCGCCGGATCAAGCAGCTCGAGATCGAGCGCGAGGCGGTGAAACGGGAGAAGGACGAGGAGACGCGTGCGCGCCTCGAGGCCATCAGCAAGGAGCTTGCGGAATTGCAACAGCAGCGCACGGAGCTGCGCGCCCACTGGAAGGTCGAGAAGGAGCTCATCCAGTCGATCCGGAAGATGAAGGAAGAAATGGAACGCACGAAGACGGAGGCGGAACGCTACGAACGCGAGGGCAATCTCGCGAAGGTGGCGGAATTGAGGTACGGGACGATCGCGGCGCTCGAGAAGCAGGTGAAGGATGCGAGCGCGAAACTTGCGAACGTCCAGAAGCACAAGAAGATGCTGAAGGAAGAAGTGGACGCGGAGGATATTGCGGAGATCGTAGCGCGGTGGACGGGCATTCCCGTGACCCGGATGCTGGAAAGCGAGAGGACGAAGCTCTTGCATCTGGAAGACCGTCTGCACGAACGATTGGTCGACCAGGAGCAGGCGGTGCGCGCCGTGAGCGAGGCCATCCGCCGGAGCCGCGCAGGCCTCCAGGACGAAAAACGGCCAATCGGATCGTTCATCTTCCTCGGCAGCACCGGCGTTGGAAAGACGGAGCTGGCCAGGGCGTTGGCGGAGTTTTTGTTCAACGACGAGAACGCTCTCGTCCGGATCGATATGAGCGAGTATATGGAAAAGTTCTCGGTCTCGCGCCTCATCGGCGCGCCTCCGGGATATGTGGGGTACGATGAAGGCGGCCAGTTGACCGAAGCCGTCCGCCGGAAGCCGTACTCGGTCGTCCTCCTCGATGAGATCGAGAAGGCCCACCCCGAGGTGTTCAACGTCCTCCTTCAGTTGCTGGACGACGGACGCCTTACCGATAACAAGGGCCGGACGGTGAATTTCAAGAACACGATCATCATCATGACCTCGAACCTCGGATCGCAACTGATCCAGGAAAAGCTTGCCGCCCATTCGGGCGGGAACGGCAAACTCGAAGCGGCCTACAACGAGCTCCGCGAGGAGCTTAACGACCTGTTGAGAAAGACAATCCGGCCCGAGTTCCTCAACCGCATCGACGAGATCATCCTCTTCAAGCTGCTCAGCAGGGAAGATCTGCGCAAGGTGGTCGACCTGCAGCTCAAGCGGGTCCAGGCGATGCTCGCGCAGAAGCACATCATCCTGGAGTTCACCGAGGAGGCAAAAGACTGGCTCGGAAAACTCGGGTACGACCCGACGCTCGGGGCCAGGCCGCTCAAGCGCGTGATTCAGAAGCACGTGGTCAACGAGTTGGCGACGAAGCTACTCGCAGGGGAGATCGCCGAGGGAGACGTCGTCCAGGTGCGGCTGAACAAACAGGGGCTGATTGATTTTTCGAAGAAGAAATCGGAAACCGCTGTGCGCGCACGGTAAAGTTTCTTAACCCGTTTGGCGATTGCCCCAGATTGCGAACGGCTCGTGGAAGAGGCTGCGCTTTCTCATGATTCCAACGCCTTCTCAAGGGATGCGAGCGCAGAGTTCCATGCATCGTCGAACGGGATCTTGAGCTCACGAGGTACTAAGTACTCAAGATTACGCTCCCAGTTCAGACGGTAGTCTTCCTGACGATTTCGGGGAGTATCAAGGCTTAGCGAAGCGCGGTCTATCCCCTTTGTCTTGCATTTCTCCGGAAAAACCGAAATGGCCCTCTCAAGGTCAACGCCTCTCTTCATGAGATAATAAAGATCGAAGACATCGCGTGCTATGGCATGCTTCTGTTGTCCCGAGAATGCCCTGAGTTTTTCGGCAAACACCTCCTCAAGAGAGTATGTGCTGAGTGGATTACCGGCTAATTGATTTGCATCAGAATAGGGGTGGATAATAGTTTTTTCCAAGACTGGAAAGAAAATTACTTCTCCACAGCTCACGTGAATCTGAAGAGACTTGCCCGGACCGCCATAGATCCAAGGACCCCTATAGTAGATGCGTGCTTCAAGAGATTCCCTTGCGTAGTCGTCTTCGATTGTTTCAACACGCGTGGCCACTTGATCCGTTTTAATGCCTATCCCATCTTGCATCGCCTCCTTTGCGCTATTCACAATCGAGAGCAGGCCTGAGGAGGTCAACGCATCCGTCATGGTAAAATCAATATCTTCTGAGAATCGATATCCTCCAAAGTGGCATTTCTGCAAAGAGGTTCCTCCCTTAAACAACCATGAACGGCGGACCTCTTGTTGAGAGCCGAGGAAATGCAAGAAACAACCGATCACGTAATCGTGGTCGATAACTGCGGGTGTAACGCCGAGCGAACCTGCAACACGCTGTACTTCTGCTATGGTGATCATCTCACGTCCGCGTTGATTCGAATTCGCCACCGCGTAGAGATCCGGCCCGTTGCTCTGCCCCCCGGCTGCAGCTGCACAACTCCTGCACTTAGAATTGATTCCCAACCCTCCAGAACTCCTCGCGCCTCCTCCGAGAGACTTGTGACGAGCCGTTCGAAGAGAAACCCAAGCCGCTTCATCGCGGCACGATTGGGAAAGCGCCGGACATACTCGTCCAACTTCGGCCACGAGATTTCAACTGCAGCGGACTTGACCGCCTTGGCAAGCTCTTCAATGGTGCCGGCACGCTCAACGTCGTCAGCGCAGTCAATCAGTGTTTTCTCCTTGTCTGATATCAACACGGGTTTTCCTTTGTACCACTCCTTCATGTGCCCGTAGAATTTGGCTTTTGGAACGGTGACAAATTGATATTCAACACCGAAGACTATGCGTGCAGTCAGCTTTTTTCGGGTTGTCGTTTGGACGTAGACTATCCGTGGGATTTGTTCAGTCCAGTTCCAATGCCGAATTGCTGTCCAATAGCCAATCGCTGCCGGCTGGACCAGCGCCGATGCGATCAAGTACGGCTCTTCAGACCAACTGCGCTCAGCCCCCGCTTCGAGCGGAATGACCAAGTACTTCCCTCTCTCTAAGCGGGCTATCCATCCTCGCTTCTCAAGCTGATAGAGTTTCTTCCTAACCATCTCCCTTGATCCCCAGAACTGGGCCGCACGTTCACTCGTGAGTTCGCCGCCGGAAGTAGCCATCAGGGAGAGGAATTCTGCCTCTTTAGGGCCAAGTTGTGTTATAGTTTTATGCACTATAATACCCTTTGAAAGGTCACTTTAGTGTATAAAAATATCACATCGAAGCGTCAAAAGCAAACCGGCCCCCCAAATTGCTTGTCCCTCCGCATTTTCGTATTTTCAATCACCATTCTTGACACTAATTCCATCCTGGAATCATGATTTCACTCATCGTTCACGGCGGCGCCTGGGATATCCCGGATAATCTTCTCGATGCCCACCGGAAAGGGTGCGCCGCTGCGCTCGGAATCGGGTGGAATCTCTTGCAAAAGGGCGGGAGCGCCGTCGATGCCGTGGAGCAGGTGATTCGATTTTTGGAGGACGACGAGGCCTTCGATGCTGGACGCGGATCCCATCTGAATGCAGACGGCGAGGTCGAGCTCGATGCGAGCGTCATGAACGGAGAGACCCTGCGCTGCGGCGCCGTTGCAGCGGTCCATCGCATACGGAATCCGATCTCCCTCGCCCGCAAAATTATGGATGAAAGCGAGCATATCTTCCTCGTCGGCACAGGCGCCGAACGCTTCGCAGCCGAGCACCAGATTCCGACGTGCGATCCGCGGGAATTGATCGCTCCGAGAGAAGAGGAGCTTTGGAAGTCGATTCGAAATAAGGGCCGGTTTTCCGCCAAGGATGCCTTTTATAAACGCGCGGGGGGAGATACCGTCGGAGCCGTCGCGCTCGACCGTGAGGGCACGATCTGCGTCGGAACTTCCACCGGAGGCACATTGAACAAATATCCCGGCCGGGTCGGGGATTCTCCGCTCATCGGGTGCGGTTCGTATGCCGATAACGCCGTTGGCGGCATCTCAACGACAGGGTGGGGCGAGGCGATCATCAAGGTGGTGTTGGCAAAAACCGTGATCGGCCTTTTAGAATTGAACGGCGGCAACACTCAACAGGCGGCCGACCGCGGGGTCGAGTTGTTAAGAAGCAAGGCGGACGGCTACGGGGGAGTGATCGTACTCAACGCCCGCGGCGAATGCAGCGTCGCGTTCAATACCCCAAAAATGGCGAGAGCGTACATGACGTCGCAGATGAAGGAGCCGTTCGTAGCAGTATGATTGTGACTTCGCTGGTCGGTCACCTCCTCGAATTAAACGAGTCGATCGACAGAAGCAGCGACCCCGCAGATCAAATCGCGTCGTCCTTCTTTCGCAGGAAGCATTATCTGGGAGCCCGGGATCGCCGATTCATCTCCGAAAAACTCTTCGGGATGATCCGGCACCGGAGATTTATTGAAGCGCTGCTGGAAGAACACGTACGCCGGCATCCCGAGGATTCGCGCCTCGACTCGCTGCGTGCCCGCTATCTCCCTCTCTTCGTCGCTTACGCAGTCTGCGTCGACAGTCAGCCGGGTCAACGCGTGCCGGACTCCGGCAATCCTGCCGACAACGCTGCCAATCCCGGTTCTCTTAACGGAATTGATTCACTCTGGATGACCTATTTTCCCCGCTCGGAACTTTCCTCCTTCATTCAGTCATTGTCGGGGCTTCAACGGCTTGAATTCATCCAACCGGATGATCGCAACATCGAAGAGGCCGCACAGCTCTCACCGAA
>DASQAZ010000023.1:0-20095 GCA_035635475.1 Bacteroidota bacterium
CTCCGCCCGCCGGACTGTCACCGCCTGGACGATCCCCTTCTCCCGGATCGACTCCTTGAGTTCGTCCAGCGCCTGCTGGTCGAAATCAGCACGCGGCTGGAACGGGTTCGGCCGTATCCTGGCGATTTCGATGTGCATGACGCCGCCCGGAGCAGCCGTGAGCTCGGATGAACGCGCAAACGGGGCTTCCGCCTGTTCGCCGGCCGGTGTGGTGCGAATAAGTGCGGAGAGTCCTTTTCCCAAACCGTGTTTAGCTTTGGACATAGCTGCCGGAGGTCGGTTGTGGATGGAGCGGCGCCGGTTGCTGCCTGTCGAGGAATTCCCTGGCGAGCTGCATATAATTTTTCGCTCCGGATGAAATCGCCTCGTACAACAACACCGGTTTGCCGTAACTAGGAGCTTCGCTCAGCCGCACGTTGCGGCTGATGAGAGTCTTAAAGACCTTGTCCCCGAAAAATTTCTTGACTTCGTCAATGATCTGGTTGGATAGCCGCAGCCTGCTGTCGAACATTGTCATGAGCACTCCTTCAATTTCCAGTCTCGGATTCAGCTCGTTTCTGACCATGGTAATTGTGTTCAGCAGTTGACCCAGCCCTTCGAGCGCAAAGTATTCACACTGCACCGGGATCAACACGGTATCCGCCGCGACGAGGCCGTTCAGCGTCAGGAGTCCGAGGGAAGGAGGACAATCGATGAAAATATACTCATATTCACCCGCAAGCTTTTTGACAACCGCGGCCATCATATATTCACGGCGCTCGACATCCACGAGCTCCAGCTCGGCGCCGACCAGGTTGATGTTCGACGGAAGAAGCGAGAGGAACGGCATATCGGTCTTGAGGATAAGCTCGTTCGGGTCCACGGCCCCGATCAGCGCGTCATAGACGCTCTGGCGATCCTGATGGGCCTCAACCCCGAAACCGCTGGTCGAATTCGCCTGCGGATCGGTGTCAATGAGCAGGGTCGGGAACTCCGCGACTGCCACTCCGGCCGCAAGGTTGATCGCCGTGGTGGTTTTCCCGACTCCTCCCTTCTGATTTGCGATGGTGATAATCTTAGGCATACACGCTCATTGCGGCAGCGAGAAAGAGGGAGCATACACGCTCATCGCGGCGCCAATAAAAAGCGCGATAATTCCCAGCAGAATGTTCATCTTCCGGAACTGATCCAGCCGGTGGCGGTACAGCTCTGCCTTCTCATTAAAGCCGCCATTTGATGAGGGGGAATCGAGGTACTTCAGCATTCTCGCATATCCCATCGCATAGAAAACCATCAGGATAAAGATCAGTTCCTTCAACCCCAGCAGTATGGACCAGGTATCTTTGAACTGGAACCAGATGAAATGTGGGCTGAGCAGCATCATGAGAACGCCGGAGATCAGGATCGACCACACGCTCATCCACACGAACCCGACAAAGCGTCTGTTTACATGACGAACGATTCCCGAATCGGGTCCGGTTTCGGAATCCGTGATCGGTTGCAGGACAGCACTCTGAAACATCAACCCGCCGAGCCAGATCACGATGCCGATGACATGGAGACTGCGGCAAATCCAGAGCAGAAAATCCAAGAACGGCTGCTATTTCAGTGTGAGGGGCAGTGAATTAATCCGGAATCCACAGTCTTGCCCAATATAGAATTATTCTCCGCATTATGCAATGCTCGCGGGGGCAATTATGAATGAGACCCGGTCGCGCCGTCTGCCGTCGCCGGTGCATTTTGCGCAGGTTCGCGTGAAGAGAAGATATAGACGTATAGTGCAAGAACCAGGAGTCCCAGGTCTTCACCGGCGCGTGTCCAGCTCACCGGCGTCCGATATGCCCCTCCAAAACAACCGCAATCGATGTTCAACTGGCGGGCCATGGCGGAAAGGATCGCAAATGTGAACAGGCACAGGAGAATGGTTACGATGAGCGAACTCCCTCGAACCATGTATCCCGCAAGTAAAAAAACACCGCAGAGAAGCTCCAACCACGGGACCAACAACGCAAAAATGTTAACCGTCGGAAACGGAAGAAGGCGATAGGCGTCGACCGACACCGAGAACGCTTCGGGGGATGCGATTTTGTCGACACTCGCCACAATGAATATCACGCCGAGGATCAGCCGGGCAAGAAGGAGCACAAATCTATTTTCGAGAAGTTTTTTCACGGCCTTTACAATCGTCCCGGCGATGCGGAGTCAACGGCCATCCTTGCTTTCACCCAACCGTCCCATCCCTCGTCGTACAGGTACAGTCTCTTGAAACCGATTGCACTCATGAACTCCGCCAGCATGCGGCCCAGGTGGCATTCGGGATTGTTGCAATAAATGACCACGAGCGTATCGCGCGGCATCGGAGCTAATTCTGCAAAATGCTCGTCGGCATCGAGGCCGAAAATGTTTCGGGCTCCCGTGATGTGCCCCTTCCGGTAGGCGGCCGAGTCGCGCGCATCTGCCAGAAAGACGTGGCCGTCCCGTAGAAGCTGATTGAGTTGCGCAAGACTGATGATGCGGTAAACTTGCTCAGCCCTGGGCGAATCGATCGCCGCAGAATCTGCTCTCGCGAGCGCCCTGTCATGCAGAGGAGCGATCACCCTAATCCGGCCCGAGTCGGCCGGGCCTCGGGCGAAGAGCTCCGAATCGGAAACGGCAACGTTGTGTGCCGCCGTCCGGATCAACGGAATGCTTTTGGTCGAGAACACATTATAGACACCGGCGAGCAATCCCGCCATTATAAACACGCGGGCGATCTCGCCCACAAGCGTCATCCGCTTTGACGAGGCCGTCATTGGAGCTTGTCACCCACCGGGAGACGATAGCCGCGGAGGAACTCGCCCGCCGCCATCTTTCGCTTGCCTTCCTGCTGTATCTCTGTTATCTCAACCACTCCATCCCCTGTTGATACACGGAGGAGATCTCCGGCATTGAGAATCTCACCGGGCGCGCCGGCCCCGTTAACCTTGGCGACGACCGTCCGGTAAATTTTCAGGAGCGTCTGGTTGTGGTAGGCGATTGCACAGGGCTTTGGGGAGAGCCCTCGCACGAGGTTGTGAACCTCAATCGCTCGCTTTGACCAATCGATTTTAGTATGATCCTTAAGAATTTTCGGCGCGGGGGTTGCCAAAGAGTCGTCTTGCGGCTTCGGCACGGCTTTCCCCGACTCGATGAGGCGTACGGAGTGCAGGACGACCTCCGCGCCGACTTCTGCGAGCCGGTCATGTAGCTCACCCGCTGTTTCATTCTCCCCGATCGGCACTCTCGCCTGCAGGATGATCGTACCGGTGTCGACAGTCTCTTGAAGAAAAAAGGACGTGACTCCCGTTTCGCGCTCCCCCTTGATGATGGCCCAGTTGATCGGTGCGGCGCCCCGGTACTTTGGAAGAAGAGATGCGTGAAGATTGAAGGCGCCCAGCTTTGCAATCTTGAACACCTCTGCAGGCAGGATCCGGAATGCCACGACGACGAAAAGGTCGGGCTCCAGTGAGCGGAGGCTCGCCATAAATGACTCCTCTTTCAGCTTTTCGGGCTGGAGAATGTCGAGCTTCCTCTCCTGGGCGAACGTTTTCACGGGTGAGCCCGAAACCTGCAGTCCCCGCCCGGCGGGTTTATCTGGAGCGGTGACGACTGCCGCTATCGGGTACTCATGTTCCAGGAGAATTTTGAGACTGGGAAGAGCAAATTCCGGTGTTCCCATGAAGACAATCCGCATGCATCCTGCAGGATTACGGAGCACCGGGTGCTAAGCCGCGACTTCTGCCGCGGTGGCAACGGGGTAGGAAACTTCGAAATCCCCTTTTTGAATCATCCGCAGACGGGGAGCGTGCAGCTTTTTTTCCGCAGAGGAGAGGTGATCAAGAAAGAGAATTCCGTTCAGGTGATCGATTTCATGAAGAATGACTCTGGCCAAAAGGCCGCTTGCCTCCAAACTGACATCCTGAAAATCGGCGTTTTTAAATCCGAACTTGACTTTTTCGCTCCGCTCGACATCGTCCCGGACCTCGGGGATGCTCAAGCATCCTTCTTCCATTGTCCAGGATCCTTCCTCGGAGACGACAGCCGGATTGATGAGCACGATCGGCTTCAAGCCCTTTGTCTCCTCCATATCCGATAGGTCGATGACGATGACCCGGCGAAGAACTCCAATCTGGTTCGCGGCGAGACCGATTCCGTCGGCGTTACGCATCGTCTCGAACATGTCCATGATGAGCTTCACAGTTTCATTCGTCAGCTGCCTGACTGGCTGCGCCTTCTTCCGGAGGACCGCACTGCCGTAGGTATGAATAGGAAGGACGGACATAGCTTCTCAAATCGCCCAAATTCAATATAAAAATCCGAGGGACGAAAAACAACAGACAATTTGGAATCGATTTTCACGCGAGGCAACGAATCGACGATCAAATCGATTCATGAATGAGGCATCGGGGGAGGCAAATTTGCCGGAAACGTCTCGGTTCCCGGAATACGCCTATTTTTATCCGAGATAAGCCCGAAGCTGCTTGCTTCGTGAGGCATGGCGGAGGCGCCGGATCGCCTTCTCCTTGATCTGGCGTACCCTTTCGCGTGTGAGTTGAAACTTCTCGCCGATCTCTTCCAGCGTGAGCGAATGCTCCCGGCCGAGACCGAAGTAAAGGCGAATCACTTCGGCTTCACGTTCAGTCAGCGTTCCGAGCGCCCGCTCGACTTCCTTGCTGAGCGACTCCTTTATGAGTGAATGATCGGGGAGCGGCGTCCTCTCGTCCTGGATGACGTCGAGAAGCCGGTTGTCCTCGCCCTGCGCGAACGGGGCGTCCATCGAGAGATGGCGCCCCGAAATCTTCAGTGTATCGGCAACCTCGAAGAGAGACATGTCGAGCTCTTCGGCCAATTCGCTCGCACTCGGCTCCCGTTCAAATTCCTGCTCGAGCGTGCTGAACGCCTTGCCGATCTTGTTCAGCGCTCCGACGCGGTTGAGCGGAAGGCGGACGATGCGCGACTGCTCCGCAAGCGCCTGCAGAATTGACTGGCGGATCCACCATACGGCGTAGGAAATGAACTTGAAGCCGCGCGTCTCATCGAAGCGCTTGGCGGCTTTGATCAATCCAAGATTCCCTTCGTTGATCAAATCGCCGAGCGAGAGGCCCTGGTTCTGGTATTGTTTGGCGACACTGACGACAAAGCGAAGATTCGCCTTCGTCAGTTTCTCCAGTGCCTTCTGGTCCCCCTTCTTGATTCGCCGCGCAAGATCGATCTCTTCTTCCGGGTCGAGCAGTTCAACCTTGCCGATCTCCTGCAGGTACTTATCGAGAGACTGGCTTTCTCTATTTGTATATTGCTTATTTACCTTCGCCATGCACCATTTTCAGAAAAACTGTCCCACCTACTCATATAACGCCGCAAGCCGCCAGAAGATTTCCCGTACCGGGCGCCCCTCGCGGCAATCAACGCCCTTCCCTATCGATATCCACACGGTCGACAATGCCGATAATACTGGCGTCAACGGGAGCCATCTCGACAGGCAGGGGTATCGTCGCTTCGCGCGCCGTGATGTAGAAAACCGTTTCTCCGGGACCTGCGCCGACCGTGTCGACTGCCACGATCGGATCACCCACATTCTTAAGGTCGGCATTGAGCGGCTGAATAAATTGAAGCTTGAAGCTGACCAGATTCTCATCCTTCCGGGTTGCCCAGACCGTTCCTATCACTTTAGCGAAGTACATCAGTGATTTCCTATGCCGGCCCGACGCCGGTTAAATGTGTGATCGGTCTGACTGCCGGCACCGGCGTCCGTCAGTCCGCAATATCCAGTTTGTCGACGACCGCCATGATGACGGCATCGACCGGTTTATTCTTGGTCTGGGCTGTCTGCCGGGCGGAACTTCCGCTGCACACAAGCACCACATCGCCTGCTCCGGCTTGCACGGTGTCGACCGCGACGACGAACGTGTCTTTCAGCTTATAATCCAGGCCGATGTGTTTGACGATCTGGAATTTCAATCCAACGAGTTCCTCGTCCTTCCGAGTCGCCCAAACCGTTCCGACTACTTTCCCGAGAAACATCTTAAAAATCCCCTATGATTGTGTATACGGTTCGACGCTTGATTCGGTTGCCCGGCCCGGCCGTCGCCCGAGGTCTCTCTGAGTGGGCTCCGGAGAACCCCGGGGGGGAATGCCCGCGAGGGTGCGTTTCAAGTTTCAAAAGGAAATCATCAACACAATAGAAATCAGCGGGAAGGGCAACATCGTTCTGTTCATCCGCGGATCGCCGGCTCCACTCCATGCCATTGGCGGAGCCGGAGTTCAGGCATACACCTCTTTTTCATTGCACTTGCACACCTGAATCCGCCGGTTGCTGAAGCGTACGCTGCCGTGCTTCGAAGGTTCTGACTTGACGTAGAGGATCGGCATTCGGATCGCACCGCACTTGGGGCATTTCTTGCCCGCCTGAGCGGCTGCCTTCGTGACTTTATCTTGAAAGGTCTGTTGCTTTGCCATGTTGTTCCTTCCTGATTACTTTTTCGTTCGACTAAAACACCCGCACCGCATTGCCGCCCGATCCAGTCGCCTTATGAAGAACGGCCGCGGCATCACCGAGCAGCTCTTCTTTCCTCATCGATTCGAGGGCGCCGCACACCCCGATGCTGACCGTAATCGAAAAACTAGTTCCTTCCAGATTGATCACCTGACCCGCGACGTTTTTCCGGATTTTCTCAGCCCACAGGTACGCCTCACTCGCCGCAGTGTTATTCAGAATAACGCCGAAACAGTCGCTGTCGTACCGGCCCGCGAGATCGTACGGCCGGATGCTCGCGCGGATGGCCTTGGCAAGCGAAGAGACGATCCGATCCAGGCCTTCAAGGTCGAATCGATCGCCGATTTCACTGGACTTGTCGATCGAGATAAGGAGGAATGAGAGTTCGATGCCGCTATCGTCGGCCCGCTGCAGCTCCTCGTCGAGGCGCTGCAAGAAGTACTTTCTTGAATAGACTCCGGTCAACGGGTCGACGATCACGTACTCGTTGATGACTTCCTTCAGATACAGGATTTCGAGCGCCGAAGCCGCGTTCTCGGCAAGCCGGTAGAGCATTTCGACGTCCTGTCTGGAAAAATTGTACTTGTCTCTGCTCTCGACGTTGAGCGCACCGTAACATTTGTTCACCGAGCTGATCGGGACCGAAATAAATGAGCCGGCACGCTCTGCCTTCTCACCGGCAAAATACCTCGGCGAGTGCGACCCCTCAAGATCGTCGACCAACGCATGGGTGTTCTGCCTGATGGTTTGACCGACAATGCTTTCGGGAAAATCAATCGCCTGCTCAAGGACGATGTAGCTCTCGAGCGACCGATTCGTCACCTTCTTTGCGAGCCAGGCATGCTTCCGTTCATCATAGAGGACCACGGAGAGGCAGTCCCAGTTGATCAGCTTGGAAGTCTCATCGGCGAGCGACTGCAGGATCACGCTGAGTGAAAAACTTTTTCGAATACGCTCCTGCATCCGCCGGATCGACCGGAGCAACTCGGAATCCAGCAATAAATCGTATTTGTCCGTATAGCTCTTGATCAGCGCGGAAACCAGCTTCGTGAACTGCCCCAGAAGCGAAAGCGTCTCCTCTCCGAACTCGTCGGCGGCCTTGCTGTCCACGGCGATTACGCCAACGGGCCGCTCGATTGCGTGCTCCTTCATCCTGCGGGAGAAGTACACGGGCACGCCGACAAACGATTTGATCGAGTCGGGCGTGTCGTAATACGGCAGCATCTCGAGTTCCGAACGCGGGTTGACTTCGGTGACAAGCTCGGGCTTGCCGCTCTCCGCCACCTTGCTCGCGAGGTCGTGTCCCATCACGAACCGCCGCGAGGTGATAAAATTAGATCCGTCGCTCACCCGTGCCTCGATCACCATCTGTCCTTTTTCCCGGTTCGCCCAGAGGAACACCACAGAGTGCGCGAAAAGCACTTCTTTAATAACCGTGAGGACCTTATGAAGGAGAAAATTGAATTCAGTTCTCGGCTCGGGATCCCCGCGGTAGATATCGGAATCGATATCGAAGAAGTCCGAAATCTGAAACTCTCGCGCAACCGGAAGAATCTCGTGTTTGTGAGCTGCAAAGCCCTGATACGGCGTCACGCCGGAAGGGCCGCTGGGCACGGTTTCCTCAGATGGGACCGGTTCCGGGCTGGCGCTCTCCTCTTCGATCTCACGAATGAGATATTTCTCCCCTGACTGCGGTTGCAAATCGTCGAAAACGAGTTTCTTCATTCCTTCACTCGCAAATTGTGAATGAAATGGTGAATTCGCGCCTCCGCCTTCAGAATGCAGATTCATTTGCCGCACACGCATGAGCGCGTAGAGGAGAATTGCAGTTCCGATCACAACGAACAAGCACAGGAGCCGGATGAAAAACAGGTCAACCAGAATTCCAATGACGATCGCGCTGATGCCGAGGGCCACGAGAAGCCCGTCGCTCGAATTGATCCTGCTCATCAAGTCAGGAATCCGCTTTTTGATTGTCGAAATCACTTCTTCTCAGTCGCTGGTTCCATCGATGGCCACAAAGCGTTTCAATTTAATCAATTAGGCCTTCAAAGTCAATTGAAAAGGGGAGAATGAGTCTGATTCTACGGGGTTGGCCCCGGATGGTCCGCCCGCCCGGATTGCAATTGTAGCCGGGAAACAGTATACTGATTCACCGCCGGTCCCGAATGGAGAAGAATACCATAACAGTCTTGATCGTTGATAGCGACGCCGACTATGCGGGCGTTGTCAAGCACCATCTTCAGGCTTTTCAGGGAAGCAAGTTCAACGTTGACGTGGCACCCAACGGCGATGATGCCATTTCCCGGCTGGGAGCGGCGCCTCCGATCGACATCGTCCTGATGAATTACGACATGCCCAATGGGAACGGCCTCGAAATCACGCGGCGCATCTCGGAAGGCCCGAATTCTGTTCCCATCATCTTATTGACATCCGGCAGAGACTTCCGCGTAGCCATCGAGGCGATGAAATTCGGCGTGGAAGAGTATCTCGTCAGGGAAGAGGCGGTGGATACGATGCTCCCCCGCACGATCGCCACCGTGCTCGAACGGACGAAAATCAAGAAACGAATCCACGCTGCGGAGCGGGAAAAGTTGATCTCACAGAAGAGAACAGAAGCGATCCGTGAGCTTGTAGTCACGATGTGTCACGAATTCAACAACCCTCTTGCGGCCATCAAGATCAGCGTCGACATCCTCGCGCGGCAGAACATTGAGGCTCCTGAAAAGAGACTGCTGGCAGAACTCAACTCGAATATCTCCCTCCTCGAAAAACAAATCATCAGACTTCGGGATCTCAATCAGGAAAACCAGGAAGAGACCGGTGTCGGGTCGCCCGGCGTATTATAACGCCGTGCGCACCCTGTGCCCCCACCCGCTTTCGCTTGATTATTTGCCCGGGAATGACTATATTATAAAGCGTAATGAATGTCGGTTTACGATACATCCCGCCCCGGTCCCCTGCGATGAGGTCGGTAGGCCGCAGAAAATACTTGAAATTTCCCGGTCACTGAGATCGCAGAAATGACGACAGATTCTGAAAACGCTGCCGTGATTGTCCCGCCGAAAAACGGGACATTTTTTTTGCTGTAAGCCCCTGGCCGGATGATCGTCCGCGATGTTCACGAAATACTCGAAGCATGGGCACCGAAAGAAATTGCCTGGGAGCGCGACAACGTCGGCCTCCAGGTGGGATCGATGCTCCGGCGGGTTCAAAAAATACTTGTGTCACTCGATGTTACCGACGAGGTGGTCAGAGAAGCCCGTGAAAAAAAAATCGATTTGATTATCAGCCATCATCCGTTGCTCTTCCATCCGGTAAAGTCGGTCTGCGGCGAGGACCGGGTCGGGCGTCTGATTCACGAGCTGGCTAGGAATAGAATATCGCTGTATGCGGCCCATACGAACCTCGATTTTGCGGAGGGCGGAGTCAGCTTCGCGCTGGCCGGGCGGTTGGGCCTCCGCAACCTCGACTTTCTACAGAAGGACCAGTTCGTCCTGAAAAAGGTCGTCGTGTTCGTCCCTGCAGATCACGTTGAATCAGTCACGGCGGCGATGGCGGATGCCGGAGCCGGCAGGATCGGCCAATACGACCACTGTTCATTCCGGACCCCGGGAACGGGGACGTTCAGGCCGCTACGGGGCGCGAAACCGTTTATAGGAAAAAAGGGACGGCTGGAAAAGGTCGAAGAAGTCCGTCTCGAGATGGTTGTGCCTTCATGGAAGCTGGATGCGGTAGTCCACGCGATGAGGCGAAGCCATCCCTACGATGAAGTCGCCTACGACGTGTATAACCTTTCGAATCCCAGCGCTTCGCACGGCTCGGGTGCGATTGGCGAGTTGCCGGGGGAAATGCTGCTGTCGAAGTTCCTCGAGCATCTCACCCGAACCCTGCGTGTACCCGGGCTGCGGTTCAGGGGAAACTTACGAGGCAAGATAAAACGCGTCGCCGCCTGCGGCGGCAGTGGATCGGGTTATCTCCAGGAGGCCATACGACAGGGCGCGGACGCCTTCGTGACAGCCGATGTGTCGTATCATGTCTTCCAGGAAAGCGACGGCCGGGTCGCGCTGATCGATACCGGCCACTTTGAAACAGAGCAGCCGATTGTGCCGCACCTCGTCGGGTATATAAAAGGCCAGCTTGCCCGGCGCAGGGAGCGAGTGAAAGTATTCCCATCAAATCGTATGAAGAACTTCGTCCAGTATTACATTTCATGAAGGAAAGAACAGTGGAGAAAGAGTTAAAGTATTTGTATGCTCTCCAGCAGGTCGACACGCAATTGCAGGAGGTGCTGGATCTGAAGGGTGACCTGCCGTCGATCGTCGAAGAATTGCAAGGCAGGGTGAGCGAGCTGAAATCGAAACTAAAGGGCTTGAATGACGCGCTGAAGCAGGCGAAGATCGATCGCGACGACGCGGACGTCGGGATCCTCGAATGCGGAGAAAAAATCGATAAGTATAAAGGTCAGCAGCTACACGTCAAGTCGAACAAACAGTACGACGCGCTTACCAAAGAAATCGAGGCGGCGGAAGCAAAATCCCTCAAACTCGAGAAAGAGATGGAGATGCTGGAGGGAAGGATGCAGCAGCTGAAGGGTGATATCGAAACGACAATGCCTCAACTCGAGGAACTGAGCGCAGAGCTCGAGGGAAAACAGAAGGAGCTGCGCGAAGTCAACAAGGAGCACGAGAAGGAAGAGCTGAAACTGAAGCATGAGCGCGAGAAGCTTGTGGTGCGCGTTGATCCCGAGGATCTGGAACGGTACGAACGGATCCGAAAGGCAAAGGGAGGCACAGCCGTCGTGCCGGTAAAGCGCGGGGCGTGCGGCGGCTGCTTTAACCGGGTTCCGCCCCAGAAAATTCTTGAAATTCGGCAAAACTTAAAACTCTACCAGTGTGAACACTGCGGGCGCATCCTCGTCTCCGACCATATCGTCGAGATGAGCCTGAGCCCCACATGACCCTGTACGCGAATACTGACGGGGCTTCGCGCGGTAATCCGGGTGAAAGCGGAATCGGAATTATTCTCAGAGACGAGCGGGGAACGGTGGTATACTCGGGCTCGGGTTACATCGGGAGAACAACGAACAATGCGGCAGAATACCAGGCCCTCCTCGCCTGCCTGAAAAAAGCTCTACAACTCGGGTGCAGCAAGCTGATCGTCCGTTCCGACAGCGAGTTGATGGTCAGGCAGCTGCAGGGGGAATATCGCGTCAAAGATAAAAACCTGCAGCGCTATCACACGGAAGCAACCCGGTTGATCAAATCCGCCCCTTTCGCAGTTGAAGTCGTCCACGTCGAGAGGGGAAAAAACGGCGATGCAGATCTGCTCGCGAATGCCGGCATTGACGGCAGGCGAAAGCTCAAAGTGTAATTCACTGACATTGAAGACATACAGACCAGGAGGGAACAAGAAGAAACTGCGCGTCGTGCAATCGTCCCGTCCCGCTTCGGCGCGACGGGAAGGAAAGTCCGAACTCCACAGGACAGAGCACCCTGCGAAAGCGGGGGTGCTGACGGCGAAAGCCGTCGGTAACGGATAGTGTCACAGAAAAGATACCGTTCCGCACTCTATAGAAATATATTGAGCGGAATAAGGGTGAAATGGCGTTCCGATGAAGGTCCCAATACTCACCGGGATTTCGCTGCGATCTTCGGAGCGCAGCGGAAAGGTAAGAGCTCACCGCCCCGGCAGTAATGCCGTGGATCGACAAACCCTGCTCGGAGCAAGACCATGTATGTCCTGTACGCCCGGCGATCCATCACACGATGGAGCGTTGAGCGACGAGTCGTCCGCTCATTTCCGCACCGCCTCTGGCGGGAAAGAAAACAGGACGGGTAGGTCGCTAGCTTCCGTTTGCAAGAACGGAACAAGATAAATGATTGCAGTCCGGCCCCTTGACCGGGGACGGATACAGAATTCGGCTTACAGACGCGCGGTTTTTATTCAAAAGCGCAGGGTCGCGTTCGTCCCCCGCGGCCTGCGCGGCCCTCCGGCATCTGGCAACGGCATCGAATTGACTATGAAACGAGAATATCGCTGGACCGTCGCAGCATCCCCCGACACCGACGTCACCGAAAAGCTCGCGAAGGACATCAACATATCGGAAATCCTCGCGACGGTGTTGATTAACCGGGGGATTACCACCTACGACAAGGCCCGGGAATTTTTTCGGCCGAAGTTAGCTGATCTTCATGACCCGTTCCTCATGGACGGCATGGAAGAAGCCGTTGCCAGGGTGGCGAGCGCGGTTGAACGGCATGAGCGCGTGCTCGTCTTCGGCGATTACGACGTGGACGGAACCAACAGCGCCGCCATGCTCTTCCTCTTTTTCAAGAGAATCGGCCTGGAGACGATGTTTCACATCCCGAACCGGGTCACGGAGGGCTACGGAATCTCCGCGATCGGAATCGACAGGGGGAAAGAGTTCGGCGCGACACTTCTCGTGGCGGTCGATTGTGGGATCACCGCCGGACCGCAGGTAGAATACGCCCGGTCCAAAGGGATCGACGTCATCATCTGCGACCACCACGAACCGTCGGTAGAAATCCCCAAAGCCGCTGCCGTGCTCGATCCGCTCAAGCCCGGATGCCCGTACCCGTTTAAATACCTCTGCGGGTGCGGAGTCGGTTTCAAACTGATGCAGGCAATCGCCCGCCGCCGCGATCAGGAGGAAGATATCTATGAGTACGTGGATCTCGCGGCGATGGCAACGACGGCCGACATTGTCCCGCTGATCGGCGAAAACAGGATCCTCACAAGAATCGGCCTCGAACGGATCAACACGAATCCGCGGCCCGGACTCCGGGCGCTCATCGACAGCTCCGGCACCCAGATGGGAAAAATCACAACCGGGCAAATCGTCTTCGTGCTCGCGCCGCGAATCAACGCGGTCGGAAGGATGGGAGATGCGTCGCGGGCTGTGGAACTCCTCACCCAGGAAGATGCGGAATCGGCGGCAATCCTCGCGCAGGTATTCGAGGAAGAAAATCGAAATCGGCGGCGAATCGATGAAGATACGTTTGTGAAGGCGCAGGAGCTCGTCGAAAACTTGCTCGACATCGATACAGATCCCGCCATCGTCCTTCATCAGGAGGAGTGGCATCCCGGGGTCATCGGGATCGTCGCTTCCCGGCTTGTCGAGAAGTATTACCGGCCCACGATCATGATGACCACGATCGACGGCGTGGCTCGTGGTTCCGCGCGGAGCATCGTCGGGTTCGATATTCACCAGGCGCTGAAGCGCGTCGAGGACAAGCTGATCCAATTTGGGGGCCACAAGTACGCCGCCGGGCTCGCGGTCGAGCTGGACAAAGTCGATGAGTTTCGCAAAGCCTTCAATGTTGCCGTCGATGAGCTCATGTCGAACGAAGTCAAGACCCCCGAACTGCGGATCGACTGCGGGATCGAGCTCAAGGACCTCACACCACGATTCCTCCGGATCCTCAAAGAGTTCGCCCCCTACGGCCCGGGAAACATGCGTCCGATCTTCCTCGCACGAAACGTGGAAGTCGTGGGGACTCCGCGGATCGTTGGAAAAGATCACCTCCGGTTCAAGGTCAGGCAGAACGGCTGCGTCCTCGATGGGATCGGATTCGGACTCGGCTCGATGATCGGCGAGGTCCGGAACAACGGCCGGGCGCTCGATCTTGTGTTCTCGGTCGACGAGCATGAATGGCTCGCCCCGGGTTCCAACCCGCATTCGGGAGGGAACGAGGTATTTCCCCAACTGAAAATTAAAGATCTCAAGCAGCATAAAGAGGATCATTAGAGATATGTCCGGACATTCAAAGTGGGCGACGATAAAACGCAAGAAGGCGATCACGGACGGCAAGCGGGGCAAGATGTTCACCCAGATCATCAAGGAGATTACGATCGCCGCGCGCATGGGCGGAGGGGATCCGAAATCCAATCCGAGGCTTCGTCTCGCCATTGAAAAGGCAAAGAGCGCGAATATGCCGGCCGACAACATCAAGCGCGCGATTCAAAAGGGTACCGGCGAACTTCCCGGCGTCGCCTACGAGGATATGACGTACGAGGGGTACGGGCCGGGCGGGGTGGCTCTTCTTATCGAATCTGTCACCGACAATAAAAACCGCACAGTCTCGGAAATCCGCCACATGCTCGAGCGCCACAACGGGAAGCTCGGCGCCTCGAACTCAGTTGCATGGATGTTTCATCGCCGCGGCGTCATCCATGTCGCCAGAGCGTCCTCCGACGAGGAGTCCCTCTTTGGTATCATCCTCGAAGCCGGAGCGGATGATATGAAAACCGAAGATGACGTCTACGAAATCATCACCTCACCTGAGAAGCTTGAGGCTGTCAAGCAGGCTCTCGAAGCGCGCGGTATCAAGATTGAAGAGGCGGAGATTCAGCGCATTCCGGAGAATACCGTGAAGGTTCTGGGGAAAGACGCAGAGCAGGTTCTCAAGCTCATGGAAACGCTCGAGGATCACGACGATGTCCAGCATGTGTACGCAAATTTCGATATCGACGAGAAAGTCCTTGCCTCATTCAACGCCTAGAATCCCCCATGATCGTCCTCGGCGTCGACCCCGGCACGCTCGCGACAGGATACGGTCTTATTGAAAACGATCGCGGCAGGCTCACGGTCCTCGCCTCCGGCTGCATTCGGAACGGCGGCCGGATTTCCATGCCCCAGCGCCTCAAACGCATCTTCGATGCGCTGAGTGAAGTCATCACTCTCCATCATCCGGATGAATTCGCCATCGAAACGGCGTTCTACGGAAAAAATGCTCAATCCGCCCTGAAGCTGGGTCACGCCCGGGGGGTAGCGATGCTCGCCGCGGTTTCCCAGAACATACCCACACAGGAGTACTCCCCCCGGGAAGTAAAACGGGCGATCGTCGGTAACGGCAGCGCCTCCAAAGAGCAGGTGGAGTACATGGTGAGGGTTCTCCTGAACATGAAATCGAGTCCTCCGCGTTACGATGTTACCGACGCCCTGGCGGTCGCAATGTGCCACCTGCAGCGCCGGCTGTCGATGCATCGTTCCGGCTCACGAAGCTGGAAAAGCTTTCTCTCCGCACATCCCGATAAGATCGCCTCAACCCCCCGTCCGCTGAAGCGATGATCTCGCATTTGAAAGGAACGATCGCCCGAAAATCTCCCACCGAACTCGTCATCGACGTCAACGGGGTGGGCTACTCGGTCAATATTTCTCTCTCGACGTTCGAGAGCATCGGGCCCGCCAGCGGCGAGGTCAGAATCCTCACCTACATGCACGTGCGCGAAGACGCGATCCAGTTGTACGGATTCGCGACGGAAACCGAGCGGGAGCTCTTCCGGCTGCTCATCTCGGTGTCGGGAATCGGACCGAAGATGGCCCAGGGTATTCTCTCCGGACTCAATCCTTCAGAATTGAAGGACGCAATCGCAGCCGGCAATATTCCCGTTCTGACTTCCATATCGGGGGTCGGTATGAAAACCGCAGAACGAATCGTGCTCGAGCTCAGAAACCGGCTTGGAAAGGTCGACGCGGGGGAGACGGCTGTGGTTGCAACGAGCAGCCAGCTCAAGGCCCGTTCTGAAGCGGTCATTGCTCTCATGTCCCTGGGCTATTCGCGCGCCACCGCCGAGAAAACCCTGCAGCAGGTCGCGAGGGAATCCGACCACGGGAATATCACCGTCGAGGAAATGATCAAGCGCGCACTTCATCACACGGCAAAGTAATCCGCTGTTGCTCGTTCCGCCGCACGGCGTGACGCCCGAGAATCCCCAATAGTGATCCGCTGTTGCTATTCACTCTCCTTCTCGTTAAATTCAGTTCCGTATGACGAAGCGACAAGATCCCACGACACCGGAACGACTCGAGAACGAAGCCGAGTTCGACCATGCCCTTCGCCCCCTCCTGTTCAGCGATTTCGTCGGACAACGGAAGATCGTCGACAACCTGAAAGTATTCATACATGCTGCGAGTAAACGCGGCGACAGTCTCGATCATGTCCTTCTCACCGGACCCCCGGGACTGGGTAAGACGACTCTCGCCTACATCATTGCGAACGAGATGGGCGCTCAGATCAAGGCAACGTCGGGCCCGGCACTCGACAAACCGTACAACCTTGCGGGAGTCCTGACCAATTTGAGCGCGGGCGATGTTCTATTTATAGACGAGATTCACCGCCTCAATCCGCTCGTCGAGGAGTACCTGTACTCCGCGATGGAGGATTTCAAGATCGACATTGTCATCGACAGCGGCCCGAACGCCCGGAGCGTCCAGCTCAAGCTTCCGCGCTTTACCCTCGTGGGGGCCACGACGCGGGCCGGGCTCCTCTCCGCTCCGCTCCGGTCCCGGTTCGGCGTGACCAATCGTCTCGACTACTATCAGCCGGCGGACCTCGAATCCGTCATCCGACGGTCGTCCAAGATTCTCCGCGTTAAGCTCGAGAAGGATGGGTGCGCCGAGATCGCCCGGCGTTCGCGCGGCACTCCGCGGATTTCGAACAGACTCCTCAAACGGTGCCGGGATTTCGCGCAGGCCGAGTCGAATCTCAAGCACGCCGCCAGCGTCATCACCCGGGAGGTTGCAGAGTATTCCCTGCGGATGCTCGAGGTTGATGATCATGGACTGGATGAAATGGACAAACGGATCCTCCTTGCCCTCGTTGAAAAATACAACGGCGGACCGGTAGGCGTGAGCACCCTGGCGGTCGCGGTCGGCGAAGAGGCGGGAACGATCGAAGAGGTCTACGAACCCTACCTGATTCAGGAAGGCTTCCTGAAGAGAACCCCGCGCGGCCGCGAAGCGACGCCGCTTGTTTACAGGCACTTCAATCTTTCTCCGCAAAAGCCCGTCCCCAATCAGACTGGGCTGGACTTCGCAAACTGATGGTCTGCCGGGTAAACCTGCTCGCCGGTTTCTCGCCTCGATCTGCTCGGACATGCGAGTCTCGGCAGTGTATTCGCACCCGGGCTTATTCAATCTGATCGAAAAGCCGGGCACTGACCTCTTGGGGTGACCGATGAAAGGATCCGTCGTAAAAAGGACGTTCCTGGGACAGCTCCCTTACGGCACCGACCTGCATGAAGGCCTCACTCAAATTGTGCAGAAGGAAAACATCCGTCTCGGGAGGATTCAGGCGATCGGCGCGACCACGCATGCAGTGGTCGCTTACTACGATCAGAAAATGAAAGTCTACAATCCCATCGAGTTTCACGGCGGGATGGAGATTCTTTCGCTGAACGGAAATGTGAGCGTAAGGGACGGAAAACCGTTCGTCCATGTCCATATCCTTCTCGGCGATCCCCGGGGAAAGGTGGTCGGTGGACACCTGCTGCCCGGGACAACCCTCTTCGCCTGCGAGGTTTTCATTGAAGAACTCGAAGGAGATGAGCTGGTGCGCGAGCTCGACGCCCGCACGGGGCTGCACCTCTGGAAGACCGGCTATCTGTTGCCGGACCATTAGCGTCCCACGATTCATTTAGAGGATTCGAACATGCCACTCGACAAAGACTTGCAATCGATACAGGAGATGCGCGACCTGGTGCAAAAGGCGAAACAGGCCCAGCTCGAGTTCCGCGCGTACGATCAGGGCCGCGTCGACCGCGTCGTGAAGGCGATGGCCGATGCGGGGTACGATGCGGCGGAGCGGCTTGGAAGAATGGCGCACGAAGAGACGGGGTTCGGGAAACCCGAAGACAAGAAGAAGAAAAATGAGTTCGCCACGCGGCGGGTCTGGGATTCAATCAAGGATTTGCGCTCGGTAGGCGTCATCCGCGAAGACCGCGAAAAAAGGATCATTGAGATTGCAGAACCGATGGGGGTGGTGTGCGCCCTCATCCCCTCGACAAACCCGACATCGACCGTCATGTTCAAGTCGATCATCTCGGTCAAGGGCAGGAATGCAATCGTTGCGAGTCCTCATCCGCGGGCCGCTCGATGCACTGTCGAGGCAATGAATGTCATCGCACAGGCTGCCGAGACGGCCGGAGCGCCCCAGGGCCTCATGTCGTGCCTGTCCGCCCCGACTATCGAAGCGACGAACGAACTGATGAAACACCGGCTCGTTTCTTTGATTCTCGCCACCGGCAGCACGCCGATGGTCCGGACCGCGTACAGCGCCGGCAAGCCGGCATATGGGGTGGGGTCCGGGAATGTCCCGGCGTATATCGAAAAGAGCGCTAACATACGCAAGGCGGTCGCCGATGTACATTCAGGAAAGATCTTCGATCTCGGTGTCCTCTGCTCGACCGAAGCATCGGTGGTGGTGGATTCGGCCGTCAAGAATATCGTCATCGAGGAATTCAAACGCCGTAACTGTTATTTCGTCGAGGGCGAGGAGAAGGATAAACTGAGCCGGCTGATGTTCGATCAGCGCGGCGCCATCAACCCGAACATGGTCGGTAAGCCGGCCGCCTTCATCGCGCAGCACGCCGGGATCAACGTGCCGGCCGAGACCGAAGTATTGATCGCCGAACTGAGCGGGGTCGGAAAGGAGTATCCCCTTTCACGGGAGAAGCTCTCGCCGGTACTCTCGTTCTATACCGTGGAAAATTGGCGCGAAGGCTGCGAGCGCTGCATCGAGCTGCTTGAATTCGGCGGAATCGGGCATACGCTCGTCATTCATTCCATGGACGAAGACATCATCATGAAGTTTGCCCTCGAAAAACCGGCGTTCCGGATTCTGGTGAATACTCAGGCGGCGCTCGGAGCGGTCGGATACACCAATGAGCTCCTGCCGTCAATGACGCTCGGCCCCGGCACCTTCGGCGGATCGATCATCTCCGATAACGTTTCGGCAAAGCACATGTTTAATGTGAAGCGATTGGCGTTTGAAACGCGCCCGATCAATCCGCCCGATGCAGACCCCCCGCGAGAAAAAACCGCCCCCGAGAAGCGCGAACCGGGATCGAAGGTTCACGAGTATCCCGCAATCAAGCCGGCGATCAGCCACAATCCTCCCACTGCGATTCCGAAACCGGCCAGCACGAAGTCATGGCTGAATGAGATCGACGAACGAATCCGTCTCAAGGCAGGCAACGTCCCGGTCCAGCCGAAGAAAGGTCCCCCTTCACAAACTGAACCGAAACCGGGGACGCTCGGTAGCGGAATATCGGAAGAAGAGGCCGACCGGATCATCAGGGAATTTTCAAAAAGGTAGCACCCCCGCTCCAACCGGATTAACTCTCCCGGGCTTTTACAGGGCCGGCGCCTTCAGTCCGCTCCTGCTGCGACTATCTGGGAACCATGCCATCTTCTTTCAGTACGCAAAGCGCTCGTCGCGGGCACAGCACCGGCGTCAGACGCTCCAAACTCCCCCGTTCCTTCTACCTCCGTCCGACACTCAAGGTAGCAAAGGACCTCCTCGGCAAGTATCTTGTGCGGCGACTCGGAAGCAATCTTCTCGTCGGAAAGATCGTGGAAGTCGAAGCCTACCTGGGAGAGCTGGATCCCGCCAGCCATGCATACCGCGGCATCACCAAACGAAACGAGGTCATGTTCCGAACAGGCGGTCACCTCTATGTCTACTTTACCTACGGGATGCACTTCTGCTGCAATGTCGTCACCGAACAAAAGGGCAAAGGGAGAGCGGTCCTGCTCCGGGCCGTTGAACCGGAGGAGGGCCTCAATGTTATGGAGAAGAA
>DASQAZ010000024.1:0-16453 GCA_035635475.1 Bacteroidota bacterium
CTCGGCGGAACCGAAAGTAGCGCCTGCCGAGAGTGAGCTTGCCGGCTTGAACAGAATCACCGTCCAGGACAAGCTGGGCCGTGCGCAGACCCTCTACATCGGCTCGGAAAGCATCTTGAGCCCAGAGGCCGCCTCGAGGTACGAATTGCCGCCTCCGGGGCCTGAAGGCTCGCTCGATGTCAGGTTCATTTCCCAGCGGATGGTGGAAGTCCATCCTGCTCAGATCGAAGCGGGTAAGGAGTACAAGTATCCGATCTCGATCCAGGGAGCCGTCTATCCTCTGACCGTGAAATGGGAAGCGGGACGTGGAAGCGCGCAGAAGCTCGTTCTAATGGCAGCTCTGGGTAAGGACACCAAGACACTGGGCATCATGGAGGGTAGCGGCAAGGTGACGATCTCAGACGCCGCAGTCACGAGGCTGATCCTGAAGCTGACCGATGCGCCGGCCGTACCAAAGGCATTTGCATTGTCGCAAAACTACCCGAATCCCTTCAACCCCGTGACACACTTCAGCGTCGAGATACCGAGAGCATCGGCTGTTGAGGTGACGGTGTACGACGTGTTGGGGAGAAAGATCACGACCTTGCTGACGGGCGATCAGGAAGCCGGGTATCACCTCATGGAGTGGGATTCAAAGGATAGCCACGGGCTAAATGTCCCATCGGGGATGTACATGGTCAGGATGACCGCCGGTGACTTCAACGCGGTCAGAAAAATAATGCTCATGAAGTAAGATTAGAATTTCAATCACCCATCATCCACACCACTTTACGAGGTTACCTATGAAGAAGGCTAGAGTTTTCTGCGGCCTCGCGTGCCTGGGATTGTTTCTGATCCTTGTACCGGCACTACAGGCTCAATCGATCAGGCTGGTCCTCCATGCCACCGACCATCTGATCGCTCCCGATTCGGTCACTGTTGGCTTCGATCCACTGGCGACGAACCACATCGATCCCGCTCTCGGGGAAGAAGAGCAGCCGGTTCCGCCGCCCACGTTCGATGTCCGCTCAACGACGATCACAGCAGGGCTCGGGAAAGATACCTGCCTTCTGGGTCTAAAGAAGAATTTGCACAAGGGGCGTAGCATCAGTCAGAGCGACCGGTGGAAGATAGCCTTTCAGTCCGATTCTGCGGGCTTCCCGGTTACATTCACCTGGATCGCAGGCCTCGCCACAACGGGCGGGGGCAAGTGGCTCCTGCAGGATGGTTCGGGATCCCACCTCTTCCCCGATGTGGACATGACGTCGCAGACTTCGTTCACCTATCCGCTGAAGGATGTGAACCAACAGTTTATCTTTATCAAGGTATCGGATAAGACGACCTTCCGGACCTTCGTTCAGGAAAGCATTGCGGTGGCGCACGACAACAAGGGAAAGATCGGGAAGGCGGAAAAGCGGAAGGCGTACGCAAGTTTCGCATGCTTCACTTGCACGAACCCGCTAGCCAATCCTCCGGGCGTCAGGCTGCATGTAGAGTTCGACCAGGCGGTGAGGCCGGCTCCGGGAAGCGTGGATGCATCCCCGCAGAGCTACGCTCCGTTCCAGAATGCCAGTAGCACCGATCCTCCCGGAAAGCAGAAGAAGTGGGACTTTACGAATCCGACGGCTGCAGTCACACCCGGCGCTTCGGTTTCAATCTGTGTCTATGGCGACAAGGGGAAGGCGAATGGGGCGAAGAAATACTGGTGGACGGACGCCGGCGGAACGACGATTCAGGGAGGGAAGCAGGGACCGGCAACACCTACCAGCCCGGCATTGCTCTACCCGATGCCGAACATCAATAATGTGGGCGAGGAACTCTACGCCCAGGGCGCGTTCCCGGAACTGGATATCAAGGGTAAGCCCGTGGGGATTCGGATCGGAGAGGCCGCTGCGGTTGGAAAGAACGCAGGCTTGAAGGATGTATTTCATGAAGTCATCCACCCGAAATGGGGGGATGTGACGAAGACGCTCTATGACAAGAAGTTTGCAGGAAGTGTTCATACGGGCGCTCCGGTCTGCGTGGCGACATTCACCGATGGAAGCGGACATCCGATTGAAAAAGTGCAGAAGACACTGCCCGCGTCCAAGCATAACAATAAGCTTCTGGCCGAAGCGATCGCACTCAAGCTCAGCGTCGCGGCGAGCGTATCGGGCAAGACCCCTATCGGTCTCGGGCAATTGACCTATATCGGCGGCGGCCCTTTCAACGGCAAATCAGTCGCGACACTCTCGATTCTTGCCGACAGCGCACTGGCCTGCGACACGAGCTATGCCAAGCGCTTCGGCTCCGATCCTACGGGATTGTATAACGTGATCCGATCGATCGACAGCGCGTTCAGCGGACCGTTCGATACGCTCTCGTTCCTTGCACCTCAGAACGGGAAGCCCTCGGGCGGCACGTCGCTTCCCGGCACGAGGTCGATCTCCGATGTGCCGTTCCTACTGCACACGGCAGAGATACCTCCTGTGGTCAATTTCCAGCCCTTCAGGGATCCGGATCCGATACCGGTGAATCTGGAGCTGAGGCAGAATTACCCGAATCCGTTTAACCCGACGACGATGATCGAGTTCTCACTGCCTGAAGATGCGATTGTGACCTTGAAGATCTACAACGTTCTGGGTCAGGAGATCGCCACGTTATTCGACCGCGAGGCGCTCGATCTGGGCATACAGACCGCCGAGTTCAACGCGAACAGTCTGCCATCGGGGATATACTTCTACCGCGTCGTTGCCGAAACACAGACCGACGACGGCACCGCAGGCCGCACGCTGACGATGGTCAAGAAAATGATGTTGTTGAAGTAACAGTCTTTAACCCTTTCCATCCCGTCCCGCTTTTGCGGGACGGGACTGGGAGGGGATCAGAGAGGCGGGGAGGACTCTCGACGCTGCCGGTTTTCACTCAGCCGTAACAAAATCAAGTACAATGGGAAGGCACAAGAAAGGAGCGTGCTACCGGTCTCAGGGCGAACAGATTGCGTTTTAACTCGTATCCACCGATACACAAGTGTAAGAATTTGATTTCAAGAATTTGTAAGTCTACGTATATCTAATCCACCATATCACAAACAAATCATCAAGGAGTAACACATGAAAAGCTTCATGTTGGCACTGGCCCTGCTCTTGTTCATCGGGCTAACCCAAGTCGTCTTCGCGCAGACCGAAGGCGAAGCGCTCATTACAGCCAGCGTGGAAAACGCCCTGACCGTTGTCCCCGTTGACGGCGATTGGGGTATTTTGTCACCTGGTACCATCTATACCATCACACCGGGCGGTCTCAAGAACCCTCCGGGCCCGGGTGAAGGTACGGGAATCGTCGTCGGACCGGTTGGATTTGAAATCGATGGTAGTGCCGGTTCGAATGTTGTCGTGACCCTCGCTCTTCCGCCGCAGCTGGTTTCGGACGATGGGAACGGCGGCATACCGTCGGTCAACTGGATGTTCGGATGGAATTTTGACAACGATGCGACTCTTCCATTCGCAGGGTCCGGCCCCGTCGTGAGTAATGCTGTAACGCTGACCATCAGTGGTACTGGCGCAAGTGGATTGTTCCTGGGCGCGACACTGAGAGTTCCGGAGACCGCGTTTGCCGGAACCTACACCGGTCAGGTCATCGCGTCAGCCGCGTATACGGGCAACTGAGCTGCCGCTTTTTGTACTCTTTTTGCGAAGGGGTACCGATGGTTATTCTCAATGATCAGAGGTACCTCTTTGCATAAGGGGAACGCATTGTTGTTGGCGGATCACCAGTAGAACTTGCTGATTCCAATCCGACCTAACTTGGCGAGTCCCGCATAATTGGAATGGTCGTGAGTGAGGGAAAAATGGCTACGGAGAATGACCACTCCCTCGGATGACTTTTCTTTCGGCCTATCCAGCTACGATGAGGGGGCGAACGGTTTCATACTAGGATACGTGGCAGTCCTCCCCTGATCCTGCGGGTGCGTTCTCGAATAACCCGGTACAGGGCCGATCAATCACATTAAACCACAGACAGGGGATAATCGAGACATTGCCATACACCAGCTCAATATCAAGTCCCTCCCTCCTCCGGCCGCTTTTATGGATTACCGGACTTCTTACCATTGTTCTCGGATCGACTGTCGCCTTAGCCGGCGTCGAAGTCTATCCGCTCTACCTGTTCATTAAGCCTCCCAGCAGGACGGTTTCCGTCAGCGTCACCAATCCCACCGAGAGACGCCAGGAGGCCTGGGTGGAATTCAAGTACGGGTACCCTGTTGTCGGCGACAGCGGAAAGTTCGCGATGCATTATGTGGATTCTCCTTCCGTCAATGAGCCCTCTGCGCTTTCATGGCTGAGAGCCTTTCCACAGCGGTTCGTCCTCGGTCCGAAGGAATCGCAGGTCGTCCGGATCATGGTCTCTCCTCCTGTCGGGATTGCACAGGGCGAATACTGGGCTCGTGTGGTCGTGAGCTCTTTCGACAGGGAATTGAAGGCTCCGACAACCACTCCGGGGGGCAGCATGCAGATGCACCTCCAGTACGTTTCAGAGATCGACATTCCCCTTCATTGCAGGATTGGTCACGTAACGACCGGCCTGACCGTCACACACGTGATCGCGTCGGCTTCTGCCGGAAAACTCGATCTCGGCATCGCTGTCAGCAAAGTCGGCAACGCCGCCTATTGGGGAACAATGTCGATTACCCTCAAGAATCGCGAGGGACAGATCGTGAAGAACGAAGATCGACCGGTCGCAATCTACAAGGATATCATCTACCCCTACAACATTGACATTTCCGGCGTTCCCGCCGGCTCTTACACGCTGGAGGCCGTTTTCAGCACGCATCGACCTGGCGTAGCATCGGTGTACGAACTCAAGTCGGACCCGGTCAAGTACAGCCAGGAAATTACCATCCCCTGACACAGTCAACCGGACACGCGAGCGCTTTCATGCGACTGAAACGTGCATCATCCCTTCTGGTGTGGCTGCTAGCCGCCTCTGCGACGGAGCCCGCAATATCCCAGACGAGGGCGCCGGGCGATTCTCTCCAGCTGATTCCGGTTGCGTTGGTCGTCAAGGGGATCGGGAAGACCGAATTCGAGATTATCTCCCGCGAAAGCCGGGTTTACATTCCGATCGTCGCAACGTTTAAATTCTTACGCCTCAACGTCTCGTATAATGAAGCCACCGGCGTTGTCGACGGATTTTACGTCCGTCCCGATAACCCCTACCGGATCGATGCGCGAGTACCTTCCGCGGTCGTGGGGGGGAAATCGGTCGCCCTGACCCCGGACGACTTCTATGCCCGGCCAGGCGATTTCTTCCTCCGGCTGGAACTGTTCGAATCTCTTTTCGGCCTGGAGCTCAAGTACGCCCCGCGGCTGCTGGCGATTTTGCTTCAAACAAAGGAGGCGCTTCCGATTTTTCTTGAGCGCGAGCGCGAGTACGCCCGCCGGCGAAAATTGCTTCTCGGGCAAATCCCGCGTCCCGACTACACGGCTGAGCGAAGCGTTCCGGCCTTCGGCGTCGGGCGTCTCGACTACGTCCTCACGTCACAAGTGACGCAGCACGGCATCCCCCGTCGCGACTATTCTTTCCGGCTTGGAAACCAGTTTCTCGGCGGGGATCTCGATACGCGGTTTGAAGGATCGAGCGGCCACACGCCGACGTGGAACGACGTCACCTCGAGGCTTCGCTATGCGTTTCTGGACAATAGCCCGGTGAAACAGATTTTTCTCGGAGACATTCTCACGACGGGGCTCGTTCCCTCCGCGGTCTTCGGCGCTGAGATCACGAACAGGCCCGCGCCCCGCCGCCTGTTGTTCGTGACCGAGACGCTTGATGGAGAACTCCAGACCGGTGAGCTGTCGGATCTTTACTACGGCGGGTCCTTGATCGATTTTCAGGCGGGAACCCCCGCGGGCAAATATTCCTTTCCGGCCCTCATCTCATACGGGGTCACGACTTATACGGTGAAAAAGTACGACCAATTCGGGGTCGAACACGATCTCGAATACCGGATCGTGGTTCCTCCGACGATGATCCCCCCCGGCGAGATCGAGTACAGCCTTTCCGGAGGAGAGGAGCGTCTCCTCAACAAAGAATGGTACGGCGACGGCGTTATCCGGTGGGGGCTCAACGACGAGTTGACAATCGGAGGGGGAGTGGACTATTACTCGCCAAAGACCGTTCAGGTAAACGGAAAGTTCCATCCCTTCCTCACCTCGACGGCGCGGATCTCGTCGTCGCTGATCGGAGACTTTACGTTTGCGCCGACCGCCTACTCGACAGCGCTCTTCAGTCTCAGCTATCCGACATCGGCCGGCGCATCGCTCGCTTATTCCTGGTTCGCCCGGAATATATTTTACAACACGCGCAATATTTTGAACGAAGCCACGGGGACGCTCTCGATTCCCTTCCGTCCCGGACCGGCAAGATTGGGACTTGATCTCCTCGGCAGGCAGACCATGTTCGCCTCCGGACGGGAACGGGTTTTGCAAGTGTCCCTCGGGGGTCAGATCGGGATCTTCTCTCCCCGGATCACTCACCGGGGTGCGTGGGAGCTAAACCCCGGGGGAGCAACGACTCACGACGCCATAACGAGCGCGTCCCTCGCGATCCGCGCACCGGCAGCCTTTCTCCTGCGCGCCACCACGACCTACTTCCATACCGACGGCGGATTCAAGGATCTCAGGATCGATTTCAGCCGGCGGTTTACCCGACATTTCTGGCTGGACGTCTTCTACGATAAGACGTTCCAGACGCAGAATGTTATTTCCGGTGTGCAGATATTATATTACTTTCCGTTCACCCTGATCCGCGCGATCGTCGGTGGTGGCGGGGAGAGCGGCTTCCGGTCCTCGCTCGGGGTCAGCGGCTCGGTCGGTTATTCATCGGCGACCAACAACTTTTTCTTCGATTATTTCAGCTCGCGGGTGGGATATGGAGCTTTGATTGTGCAACCCTTCATTGATGCGAACGGAAACGGCGTCCGGGATCCTGGAGAGGAAGTTTTGAACAAGGCAAGGATCAGGAGCAGAAGCCTGTTCGGGAATCAATACCTCCGTTATAATCCCGGCGTCGGATTTGGGCTCGAGCACACGTTGCCTTACGAGGAATACGTGATGACGATTGAACCGCAGTCGCTCGATAATCCCTTGTGGGTCCCCCTCTATGAGAATATCGGAGTCTTCTCGGAGCCGAATCAATTCAGAGTCGTCGACTTGCCTGTCGTCGTGGGGGGTATCGTGCGGGGAAAGATCGAAATTCAGACCACGAAAAAGCTTATCCCGGGGGAGGGTTTGACGGTAATACTTGAGCTTCAAAACGCGCCCGCCGGAAATAAGCCCCTGAAGCTCACTACGGTTTCCTTCTCGACCGGCGAGTATGAATTCATCGGGATGCCGCCCGGCACGTATAAAGTCTCCCTCGATGAGGCGCAGGTCGCACAGTTTGGTTATATTGCAAAAGAGATTTCCCACGTCATCCAGGTCCATGCGAATGCAGAAGGCGAGGAGGTAGCCGGTGTTGACTTCTCGCTATCCAAATAATTATCCGGCCGGGATGAAAAAGGCCGGACATGGTTTTCGAATCCGATCGATAATGTACTGGAGGGATGTATGAATGACGAATTGAAAAACATTCGAAGGCGGGGGCTAAAGCATGTCGCGGTGATCGCCGGAAGTCTTGCACTTCTCCTGGGAGCGACGTTCTATTGCAAGGCGCAGGAAAGCGCCGATTCGGCCGACGCTTTTTATAATCAGGATAATTCGGGCTCGATTCCGGTCGATTCCTCTTCGCCGCTCTACGAGTCGAGCGTGACTTACGACACCTCGATGGCATCCTGGCAGTGGCAAAACCCGTTTCCAACGGGAAACAGTTTGAACGGTTTGGACATCCTGAGCCAGGATTCGGTTTGGATCGTCGGACAATTTGGAACGACCCTGCTGACCCGGGACGGTGGACTGTCCTGGTTTCCGCAGTATCTGACCGGCGGTGTAATCGGGTACTTGAGTGCGATCCAGACGGTAACGCCCGACATTCAGTTCGCCGTCGGAACAGTCGGCTCGATCATCCGCACTACCGATGCAGGAATTACCTGGCAATCGCTCCCCTCGAACACCAGGAAGCCGCTTAGCGCGGTGCGCTTCCTCGATCAGAATGTGGGATGGGTCGTCGGCAACACGGGAACAGTCCGCAAGACGATTGACGGCGGCAATACCTGGACCAACTCCTTCATTGCGACATCGAAGAACCTGAACGAAATCCAATTTGCCAATACGAATTTCGGCTGGATCGTCGGAGACAGCGGGACGATGTTCGCGACGACGAACAGCGGGACGAACTGGCTATCCCAGGTATCGCACGTGGATACCAATCACCTCCTTGCCGCATCCTTCGTCGATCCAACACACGGTTTTGCCATGGGGCAGAGGGGCACAATGCTCGCAACGACAGATGGCGGAAGTACGTGGATTCCTTTCGCCGGTGTGACTTCCGGGACCCTGTATGATGTTCAATTTCTGAACCGGGATACCGGCTGGACGGTGGGGGATGCCGGCAAGATTTTACGCACGGTGAACGCCGGCCTGTCCTGGGTTTCCCAGCCTTCGGGGTCAGTCCGGTCGCTCACGCGTGTTCGGTTTGCGGATTTCAACAACGGCTGGGTCGTGGGAACGGGGGGTGAGATTCTCCGGACAACCAACAGCGGACTGAACTGGACCAAAGTTCAACGGGAGCTCGCGATCCAATCGAATCTCCTCGCCGTGTCGTTCCCGGATGTAAGCGATGGATGGGCAGTGGGCATCGGGGGGGTTGTGGCGCATACGAATGACGGCGGGGCGACCTGGACCATTCAAACCTCGGGCACCACAAAATTTCTTACGGGTGTTTGGTTCACGGACAATCTGAATGGGTGGATCTGTGGACGGAGCGGTGTTCTCCTCAAGACGACCGACGGCGGAGGCGGCTGGGCCGGCTTCGCGACCGGGAGTCAACTGTCCTACAATGCGATCCAGTTCGTAAATCCCGCAACGGGATTTATCGCGGCCAATAGCGCCAAGATTCTCCGAACGACGAACGGAGGCGCCAACTGGTCCACTCTCTCGACCCGCAGCGGAAGAAATAATTATGGCGTCTTCTTTTTGAACCCGAGCCGGGGTTGGGCGGTTGGCGCCGGAGGGGTTGTTTCGGCAACCACCAACGGTGGCACCACGTGGATCACCCAGCTGTCAACGACGACGCGCACGCTCCGGGCGGTGCATTTTGTTTCACCAAATCTCGGATGGGCTGCCGGCGACCACGGCACGATCATCCGGACGACCGACGGCGGGTTCACCTGGACGGCCCGAAATTCCACCGTGTCTCGGCCGCTTACGGGGATCCGTGCGTTCAACAGCATGGGGGTTTGGGCTTCCGGGATCGGCGGGACGATCGTGTATTCATCCGACGGCGGCACGACATGGGTCCGTCAGAACTCCGCGACGACCCGGAATCTGTTCGGGATGGCAGTGCTCGATTCTCTGAACGCATGGGTGGTTGGCTCGAACGGCGCGATCCTGAAGAACACGCAACCCGGTCCGATCTCCACCATCCGCCCGCGCGGAACAATCAAGACCCTCTTCTCGGCGAATTTCCCGAACCCGTTCAATCCGACGACGACGATTACATTTAATCTTGTAAAGGGCGGTGTCATTTCGCTGAAGGTGTACAATATTTTGGGCCAGGAAGTCGCAACCCTTATCCGCGACGAGCCCTTCGACGGCGGAATTCACTCGCTCGTCTTCGACGGCCGCGATTTCCGCGGGACCGAGCTCCCTTCGGGTGTCTATCTCTATCGACTGCTGGTTGACGGCGGGAAATTCCAGCATGTCCAAAAAATGCTCTTGCTCAGATAAGCGTGTGAAATCGACGATTCTCCGGATCGGAAGCTTTCTCTTCCTTCTGACGATCGGAATAGTTTTCTTCTCGAGCGCTCAGGAGGGATGGCATTGGCAGAACCCCTTCCCTCAAGGCAATGACCTCCTGGGTGTCGAGGCCATTGATGCAAACACGATCATCGCCGTCGGCAAACACGGGACTTCCCTGCGCACCACCGATGCCGGCGCCACGTGGAAGTCCATGGGCGTCACCACCAACACTGATATTGCCCTCAAATCCGTCCTCTTCCCGGGGCCATCCACCGGGTGGATAGTCGGCAGCCTGGGGAGCATTTTCTATAGCAGCAATGGGGGCACGGATTGGATTACGAGGAATTCGCCGGCGGGGACGCGCAACCTGAATGGCGTTGCGTCGGGAGGGGGGAGCGTCGGATTTGCAGTCGGCGATTCGGGAACTATTATTCGTTCGACTGACGGCGGGCTGCAATGGAGCTCCCTCGCGAGCCACGCGACGGCGAATCTGAGATCCATATTCTTCCCGACGAGTACGACCGGATACGTCGCGGGGGATCTTGGCACACTGCTCAAGTCGACCGACGGAGGAACCAATTGGTTCAGTGTGCCCGATACGTCGGCCACCGTGCGCGATTTTCAATCAGTGTATTTCCGGACCAGGGACACGGGGTGGGTATCGGGGAGTCAGGGCGTCATCCTCGCGACGACCAACGGGGGCGCAAACTGGGTGAGGCAGTTCACCTACACTTCGACGACCCTCCAGCAGATTACTTTCAACTCAACATCCGCCGGGTTTGCGGTCGGCGGGCGAGTCATTGTTCAGACTTCGAACGGAGGGACGACGTGGTTCCCGAGCGTGCTCGATACGGTGAACACGTTGCGGGCCATCGCATTTTCGGATATCCGAAAAGGCTGGATCGTCGGCGATAACGGGGAGACGAAGAAGACGACTGACAGGGGGGTCACGTGGACCCGCCTGCACGAGAATATTACCTTCGACCTCTACTCCAGTTTTTTCATCGACGTTAACCGGGGATGGGCGGTTGGCGCGGAAGGGGCAATCATCCGTACCGTCGATGGGGGAAACTCCTGGATTCGGGAATCGAGCCCGGTGACGAAGTCGCTGCGATCGACCTTTTTCATCTCGGTCACGAGGGGATGGGCAGTGGGTGACAGCGGAACGCTGCTTGCCACTGCCGACGGGATCACCTGGTCGCAGATGCCGGTCGATTCTCCGGCCGCTCTCTCCTCCGTTCACTTTCCCGACCCCCTCCACGGGTGGGTCGTGGGCCAGAGGGGGACTATTCTCAGGACGACGAACGGCGGCGGGACCTGGTCGATGAGCCCGCCCGATACTTCTCTGTCACTCAGCTCCGTCTTCTTCACCGATAGCCTGACCGGCTGGATCACTGCGATTTTCGGCCGCAATTCCGATACCACTTCGATTCTGAAGACGACCGACGGCGGCGCACACTGGTCAGAGGCCGCGAAGGATCTGAGAGCGCTCCTCGGCATCCAATTCGTGACGCCTGATACCGGTTGGGCAGTCGGGAAGTTCCACCGGCTCATCAAGACCACAAACGGGGGGACGACCTGGCGGTCCCAAGTCACTCCGTTCCGCGGAACCCAGCACTACGTCTCTTTGAAATTTGTCGACAGTAGATATGGCTGGGTGGTGGGCACCTCCGGGACCATCATTCACACCACCAACGGAGGCGAAGACTGGGTGCTTCAGTCGACTCCGACAAACCGGCTCTTCTACAGCGTGTCGTTTGCGGACCGGAACAACGGCTGGGCCGCCGGCTCAAACGGAGCGATCCTGCACACGATTGACGGCGGCGGCGTGATCGTCATTCCGCCCCCGCCGCCAGCCACCTACGATGTGAACCATGTCGGCCAATCGAAGCCGAATCCGTTCATTCCTGCACGAAACCCGTTCGCTCTCATCCCGTTTCGCCTGCGGATCCCCTCCGATGTTACCCTCAAGATTTACGATGTTATGGGCAGGCTCATCCGAACGATCGATGCGGGTACATTCAGCGCGGACATTCACGACGAGAAGAACGGCGCCCCCGGCTGGGACGGAAAGGACTCGTACGGAACTCCGGCGCCAACGGGCGTCTATTTTTACAGGGTGATCACCGCCGAGTTCATCGAGACCCACCGGCTTGTTCTCATCCGGTAGCAGAGCTTCCTCGAGGGTGAGAGAAGGTTCGCTTACTACACCTCCCGAATTGTCAGTTTAGGCCCCGCCCCGCTCCGATCCCCGGTGACCTAGGTGTCAACCATCATATCAAGGACAAATTATGGAGAGAGCGATAAGACGATAACCTAATCAACTGATCTTCCGCATACTTATTAAGAGAAGGAGGCACTCTTATGAACACCAATCGATCGAAATTCTTTCGTCCATCCCGCCTGGGCCCCTGCATCGTGATCCTCTCCCTGAGTCTTTTCATGAAATCCGTTAACGCCCAAATCGCATCGCATCCCGTCATCAGCGAGGTCTATGGCGGCGGAGGAAATTCCGGCTCCGTGTACAGGAATGATTTTGTCGAGTTGTACAATCCCACGCCGGCGGCCGTCACGCTGACGAATTGGTCGATTCAGTACGAGCCGGCTTCCGGAACCGGATCGAGCTGGCAAAAGACCATTTTTTCCGGGACCGTCGCTGCTCACGGTTTCTTCCTGATCCAGGAAGCGCAGGGGGCGGGCGGATCGGCGTCGTTGCCCCAGCCAGACGCCGTCGGCACGATATCGCTCGCCTCGACGGGCGGGAAAGTTGCGCTCGTGAACGACACGGTGAAAATCGCAGGACCGGCAACCGGAACGGTCGTCGATTTTGTCGGATACGGGAGCGCGAACCAGTTCGAGGGGAGCGGTCCGGCCGGCGCGCTGTCAAATACGACCAGCGCCAACCGGAAGGCGCGTTCGAGCTCGACCCTAGCGTCAATGTCGATCGGAGGCGTCGATTCTCTCGCCGGAAACGGGTGGGATTCGGGCGATAACCGCGCGGACTTTGTGACTGCTTCGACGCAGGGGCCCCAGAATTCTTCCTCCGCCACCGAGGATCCTCCGGCCATCGGGAACCTCCCGCCGGTGATTTCAAATATCAGGCGCGCCCCCTACGTCCCGGAAATCGGCGGTTCCGATTCCGTACTGGCGACGGTCGCGGACGCCGACGGGACGATTGCTTCGGCAAGGCTTCACGTAAGAGTCAATCGCGGCCCGTACGATTCCTCGGTTGTCATGCGCCCGCTGTCCGGCACAGAATACGGCTGTCTCATCCCTCCCGCAAAGAACCCGTCGCGCGGAGCCCTCGTTGAGTATTTCATTTCTGCGATCGACGATTCAGCGGCCTATTCCTCGACGGAGGCTGTCCCCGCGGGATATTTTGTGGGTGATGCACCGATCGACAGGGTGAAAGCGTATGAGCTTGCCTCGATCGTCCGCTACGGAGTCCGCATAAACGGAACGATCAATGTCCGCACGAACACATTTGCGCTCGGAGGGTGCTACGTTCAGGATGGGACGGGAGGTCTGGGGATTTTCCTCCCCGGGGGGCTGCCCTCGTTCGGCGCGGGAAGGAATGTCAGGGTCGAGGGGAGCGTTGCAGACTTCAATGGCGCGTATCAGCTCGGCTCCCCGGGCTTCGCATTCAAAGACACGAGCCTCGGAACTTCACCGCTCCCGCCGGTCGCGGTAACGCTCCCTCTCACTCAGTCGCCCTCGAGCGCCAACGAGGGGAAGCTTGTGACGATCCGCGGCATATCGACCACATTGACAGGTACGTTCGCCACAGGCACGAGTTATATTTTCCGCTCCGATGTTCCGGACACGATCATCGTGCGGGTGGAAAGTTACGCCGGCTTGAATTCCCTGATCGGCACGCAAATTCCCTCGACTCATGTGGACGCCGTCGGGATCCTTTGTTTCTCGAACGGAACGCTGCGGCTGAAGCCCCGGACCGCGTCCGACATGGGGAATACTCCCATCGTGTCGTATGAAGCGGTTGCGACCGGAAACTGGAGCGATACAACTACGTGGTCGGGTCATGTCGTGCCCTCATCGTCGAGCGATGTTACAATATCGACGCCCGGTGTTACGGTCACGATCGATCTTCCCGATGCCCGGTGCAACAATCTGACCATGACGGGCTCAGGAACGACGCTCGGTCCGACGCTACGCTTTGATTCGACGGGGGCGCCCCAGCTTACAGTCAACGGCGATCTTGACATCTCGGGCGGGTCGGGAAGCGGGCAGGGGGGCCGTTCAAAGCTCACGTCGAACGGCAATGCGGCCGCGACGTTGATATTGAAACGAAGTATCTCGACGACATCGAGCAATTCGACGGGGAGCGGGAGCGCAGGCCTGAATATGAATGAAGGCACGGTAAAAGTGCTCGGACCGACCACCGACACGCTCAGAAACAGCACCGGTTTGCGGCTTGCGAACCTGCAAATTGGGGACGGCTTCGCGGCGAAAACCCTCGTATGGTCGCCGGGGAAAAAAGCCACCCTCGTGGTGAGAAGCCTGACGCTGAAAAACAATTCCACATTCCGGATCGGCAGCGCGTCGGACACAAATGCGAATGACATCGGGAATGCCGCATCAAGCGGTGTTCCGACGCTCAGGGGCGGAATCACGGTTGAACACGGCGCGAGCCTCATCGTCCAGTCTCCTCCCGCCGGAGCGAGCAGGGCATCAATCAATCTCGACGGGGGAGGGGTCACGAACAACGGAATGATGATTCTCTCCATCGTCGAAGCTCCGCATCTGGTCCCGCATGCCAATGAGCCGGAATTGCAGGCGTTGCGGACTTGCGCCTACGCCCTGAACATCGGGGGATTCTCAGCCGGGTCATCCTCATCGAGCCAATCCATTCTGGGAAGCGGGCATACCGAATGGGCCGGTATAACGGTAGCTGCGAATCACACGCTCGCCTTTCAGCGCGGCGACTCGATCCCCGATCCGTACAGGCTGCTCTTGAACGGCTCGCTCGTGGAAACGCCGGGGCAACCCCTCACCGGCCGTATCGAAGCGACGCGCCTCGTATCCCGCCTCATCTCTCAGGATTTCGGAGGGATCGGATGCGTCATCAATCCCTCGGGGGCGGCACCGGAAACGACATCGGTAGCGAGGGTGACCGGCATTGCTTCGGGAGGATCGATCCTGCGGTATTTCGATATCGTCCCGCACGTCAACGCGGGATTGGATGCGACGTTTGATTTTTTCTACGACGATGCCGAGCTCAACGGCCAGGATCCGCGGACGCTGCGCCTCTGGAAATCGGTCAGCGGAGGGGCGACCTGGAATGCGCCCGCCGGAACGACGGTTGACACGGCCGCGCACAGGGTTCGCCTCACCGGGGTCAACTCATTCTCACGGTGGACCGCTTCTGATGCAGCCCACAACCTCCAGAATTCTACAGTTCAGGTTCAATACAAGCTCGCAGGGAACTGGAACCTGATATCCTTCCCTCTGGCAGTGGCTGATCCCCGGAGAGTCTCGGTCTTTCCGGATGCAATTTCGCCGGCCTTCCGGTACACAGACTCTTATATAGTGGCGGAAAGCCTCAGGTCCGGTATCGGCTACTGGGTCAAATTCTCACTGGCTCGCACGGATACCATCACCGGAACGGCGCTTTCCGTCGATTCAATCAGCGTGTCCGATGGCTGGAATCTCATCGGGACGCCCCCTTTTCCCGTTCCCAAGTCGCAGATTATGCAGATCCCGGAGGGTATTGTCGCCTCAAATTACTTCGGCTATGACGGGGGGTATGTGGTGGCCCAGGCGCTTGAGCCGACAAAGGGATACTGGGTCAAAATCAAGGGGGGAGGGACCTTGATTTTTTCGGCGGAAGGGCGCGTCCCGCCCAAAGGGCGATAATCGGAAAGGACTTGACGCTGTCCGAAAAAATTTGCTTATTAGGGAACATCATTCGCCTCGACGAGGAACGGTCGCAAAGCGCACCCGTGAGCATGCAACGGCTTCACACCCGCCTACCCCGCGGTGCTGATTCCGTCGTCTTCCGTTCAGAGGAGCGGTAACCAACGCCCCACATCACGAAGGAAAGAAGCGACCGCCTGTGCAATGCCGTGCCCTGACCAGTTTTCTCACCGGAAGCCTGATTTACATTTGTTTGCTTTCATCTGTTTTAGCGAACCACTCCCAGATTCGCGGGATGGTTCTTCGCGGTACGGAGGACGGGAGAGCGATCGGAGGCATACGAGTTCTTAAAACGCCCGCCGAGGGATTGGGAATGGACACCGTTTACACCGATTCATCGGGTGCCCTCGCGTTTACGGACCTGCCCGGCGGACTGATCTACCACATTCAGGTAAGCCCCCCGCCGGGATTCCTCTCTGTCAACTCAATCCCCGGGGCCCACTTCTACCAGATGACGGTGGAAGACCCTGTGACCGGAGCCCTGAAGCACCAGGAGTTGAAAAAGATGGCACTTTTGAAGTAAGAAGCTCATCCTGAGCCATCATGAATCTATTTAGAAGGGTTTAATGACTCACGGCTACTCCCTGAGGTGCCTTTCTTTCGCTCTCCCTTCCTTGCTTTTTCTATTCGCTTACCATCCCGACGCGCTTCGGGCCCAGCCGATCATT
>DASQAZ010000025.1:0-12688 GCA_035635475.1 Bacteroidota bacterium
ATCAGACACCGGCATGATCGTCAGGATTCCCACATCCGCGGTGTCAATCAAAACCGGAATCGGAGTTAGTCCTTCTTTGGTGCACCGATGCAACGTATGACCAAAAATAACAAACAGCGATCCGTCTGTGTTCGGTACCAAAGCCGTGGCACGTCTCTTGTAAAAAGCAGGTGTGTCCGGCAAAGAATGCCACCGGAAACCGTCGAACCACGCAAGGCCCCCGGACGTCGCGGCCCACACGATCGAATCGGGAGTTTCAGCGACGGCGAATACCTGGTTTGAAGGGAGGCCCGATTCGGTAGTAAAATGCGACCAGCGCCATTCTTCGTCGAATTTTTCCACCTGCGCAAGAGATGCCTGCGTGAGGGCAAGGGCGAGAAACGAGAGAGCGACTTCTTTAGTCATCGGGGCTCCGGATGATCCGGTCAGCGAGAGCGATCAGGGAGAGAAGGGTCGGATCCTCCTCGCCGAATATAGAAGGTTATGCCGAAAGTGTCAAGTGGGTTCAGTCGGGGCTGAAATTACCTGAGCAGGAGTAACTTCTTCATTTCGGTGAACGATTCACTCTGCAGCCGGCAAAAATAAACGCCGCTCGGCAATTTTCGGGCATCCCATGTTACAGTGTAGGTGCCAGGCTGTTTGAATTCATTGACAAGCGTCGTAATCTCCGCCCCGAGCAGGTCGAAAATCTTCACGCTGACGTGCTGACTGATCGGAATCGAGAATTGAATTCTCGTCGACGGGTTAAACGGATTCGGAAAGTTCTGAGACAGTAGGAATCCCGATGGCATCAGTTGACCCCCGGAGACTCCCAAAAAGGGACTCCGCGTCAATTTATAGAGAGCGATATTGGTTATCGCATACGTCGTGTCGCCATATGAAACGAGCCGGAACACCGGCAGGCTGTCGAGTCCTGCATACGTCCAGCTTGCACCGGTGTCCAGTGAGAAATAGACGCCGCGTCCGATCACCGCAGGAAATGAGAACTGAACGAACGCCGCGAACAGGGCATTGCTCGAATCGACCGAGATTGCGCTTACCGATTCGTTTGAGAGTTGGGAGGGCATCGGGACAGGCGACCAGGATCCGCTCCCACGACGGTAAATGCCCCCTCCCGATGCGCCAAACATGGCTCCGTTTTTGTCAGGCGTCATTTGAAAGAAGTAATTGATACCCGAGGTTCCTGCAGTATCGGGGCTCCAGGGCCCGCCCGCTATCGGACGGCGGAGTACCTTTCTCCCGTTTAATGAGCCGCTTACATAGAACATTCCATGCTTATCGGTATTCATGCTGGCGCTGAAACTGTAGTTTGCCGATAGAAAATTCGTCGTGTCGGGTGTCCAACTTCCTCCCGGCGGCTTTTCGAACATGAGCGAGTAAAAGCTTCCGCCGTACACCGTTGTAGCGAGGTGCTCGGTGCCCGTTTCATCGACTGAAAATAGAGTGCCTCTTGTTGATGCAAGGCCGGCGGTATCATAACTCCACGAAATTCCATTGTCCGTGCTTGTGAAGATCGGACCCGATGTCAGTGAGAAGGGGTTTGTGTTCGGCTGCACCGCATGCAGATTTCCGATGCCGTCATCGAAGAGTCCCAGTTGGCCCAGATATCCGTTGAGCGGATAGCGTTTCGTCCATAACGGATTGCCCATTTCCTTGGTGAATATCCCCAGGTCGGTCGAAACGGTCACCCTTCCAGCAATCGATTTTGCGATCCCATAAACGTTTTGGGCGGCCAGCCCGGTGTTCGCCGGGGCCCAGGTCAGTCCCTGGTCAGCACTTCCAAAAATTCCAAATGAGGTTGCTGCGAACAGCGTTGAATCTCCCTTGATGTCATAGAGATTCGCTGCGTTGATCGTGAGACCGGTAATCGAGGAATCGAAGCGGAGCCAGGCCTGAGTACCGCCGGGCGACCGGTAGAGCTCGTTTTTATAATCGAGGGCGTAGATATTTCCATAAGAATCGTCGGAGAACAATTTAACGGTATTCCCGCTCCAGGTTAAATCCTGACTCCAAGCCGCACCTCCGTTAGTGCTTTTATAGATGCCGCCGCCATTGACGGCGAGGAAGAGGCGATTCCGCCGGTCGACAAAGATGCGCAAGAGATTCGACGGTCCCGTGTAGGAGGTATCCCTCTTCCAAATGTTCGAATCGGGAAGCTGTACAAAAAGACCGTTGATCGTGGCTGCATACACACGTTGCAGGCTATCGAGAGCAATGTCGAAAACAAAATTATTTCCCATACCGGCGGAATCGATCTGCCAGGTTGCGCCGGCATCGCGGCTGACGTATATGTAGGTGCTACCGAGGGCGTAGAGATCATCTCCGGTAATTTTCAGGATGCTCTGCGAACCCGCGGAGGATCCGGCGAACACATTACCCCGGTAGATCGGGTAATACCCCTGAAGGGTCGGATTTATCTGGTAAACCTGTCCCGTGCCGAGTGCCAGGTCTAGTGGAAAGAGATTGTTGATGGGGTGCTCCTCGTCCTTGTAGACGTTCGCAACTGACGTCCCGAACGGGGGGAAAAAGAGCGGTCCGCCTGTCTTTGAATTTTGCCACCAAAGCCCGTTCCCGTTGGCTGTAATAGTAAGGTTGTTATTTATCGGAAAGACCTCATACACGATGTTACCAAAAGGAAGAGGGATGGAGTAATTTTGATATGGCAATCCGGGCAGCGCATAAGTCTGGCAACAATACTGGGGACAAAGTACCCCGGAAGACCGGATGATGGAATCGATCGCCGGCGGCGTGGGCATCGAGGGGTTCGGTCCTTTCCCCAATCTTGCCATCAGATCGTTCTCATGTCCGGGGATGATATGCGCCGTAACCGGATTCGTGGTCGAGTCGTCCTTGTACTGGTCCGTCAATCCCATCAAATGGCCGGCCTCGTGCGCATACAGATTCTTGCTGGTATCGGAGCGCGGATCGGACCAAGTTCCGCCCAGGCTGGGTCCGGAATTGGGGGGAGTAAGTAAAGCGACGTACGAGCGAAAGTTCCTCTGGCGGATGAGGGTAATGTAATGATAGTACGGCAGTGGGTCACCGCCGACAACTGTCACCACTTTAAAAATGACCGGACACCAGCTATAGGTCGGACCGCCGCCTCCGACGGTATAGTGCGTGTCATTCCATTTCTGCTCGATGTCTTCCTTGATGATTCTTGCCACTGAATCGTCGGCAGTCCCGAACAGTTGCAGCTTTATCGTTACGACGATCTGGCACCCAAATGCCTCGGCGGTCGTGGCTGAACTGTCGGCCGCGGCGTAGACTCCGGGGGGAACAATTCTTACCTGTCTTTCCCTTTCATTCAAGAAGCTGCCCGGCAATAGCTCATCGTAGATCAAGTCCAACGAGTCCGGTGTAATCGCGTTGACCTCCCGCACGAGACTGTCCAGCGCCGGAACCGCAATATTCATACTGCGGACATAATGTGAGGTTCCAATAGCCTGTATTGTCAATTCTAGGAATGAACCGTCCAGAGCCGTGCTTTTGTACGCTGAGTCGAGAACGAAGAACTGATGATTGATTGCTGAGAGATAGATTGAATCGAGCTGTGATCTTGTCAGTTGAAACGTGCGCAGAATGATGAAGGGATCGGCGTGCGTCTGTCTCACGAAATATGCGCCGTTCCCCGCCGAGTCGATCGTGAGGTGGACGGTATTTTCCCACGGCGCCAGTCCGCCCGAGTAACCGCTGAGATGGAAATCTGCGGGCGCTTGAGAGAGGAGTGCTTGCGGTTTGACGAGCATGAGAGAGATCAGGAGCGCACCGTACAAGGGGACGACGCAGACGGGTTTTCTCATGATGAAAATCGATTTTTTTCAGGTTCAGAAGAATCCCGGAATCGAGAAGCTTCTGCATACTCGCGAAACGCGGGGAGTATTCGGGATGCGGTAAAGCACGAATGTAGCGATTGTCTTTTAGATTGTCAATAGTGCGAATCGACGTACCGACGACTTAACAGGCGGCCCCGTTTGATTTGGATTTCTAAATGAGTCAACGACTCACTTTCATTAGATTCCCCGATGATGCAAGAAATCACACCCGACATTCGTTGATATTGGCGTGTCTCCTAGCTATATTTGGCCTGTTCATTTCGTCGGAAGGCACATCGTCAAGAGACCCATCCCAAATGCCCGAAATTCCCGATCTGACCGTTTACATCGAAAGCCTCCAATCCAGAATTGTCCATCAGCCGTTAGAGAAAATCCGCATTGCCAGCCCGTTTCTTCTGCGAAGCTTCGAACCGCCTCTAATTGAAGCGGAAAGCAAAGAAGTACTCGGCCTGCGCCGCATCGGGAAGCAGATCGTCTGGGACCTCGAAAATGAACTGTTTCTCGTTTTTCATCTCATGATCGCCGGAAGATTTCATTGGAAAAAACGCGGTGCGAAGGCGCCCGGCAAAGCCGGGCTTGCTGCGTTCGATTTTCCGCAGGGTACTCTGCTCCTGACTGAGGCAAGCACGAAGAAGCGCGCGGCTTTGTACCTGGTAAAGGGCGAATCCTCGCTCGCCGGTTTCGATCGCGGCGGTCTCGAAGTCATGAATGCCTCTCTCGGGCAATTTCGGGCGGCAATCGTCAAAGAAAACCACACGATGAAACGAATTCTGACGGATCAGCACATTCTCAGCGGAATCGGCAACGCATATTCCGATGAAATCCTGCACCGCGCCAAGCTGTCGCCGCTTCGGCAATCGCAGAAGCTAAGCGATGGTGAGGTTGCCCGGCTTTACACATCCACGCAGGGCACGTTGACCGAATGGATTCAGAGACTTCGCGCATTGACTGGCGTCTCGTTTCCGGAGAAAGTCACGGCCTTCCGCCCGGAAATGGCGGTGCACGGAAAATTCGGAAAACCGTGTCCCGTATGCGGAACAAGAGTGCAGCGCATCATCTATGCGGATAATGAGTGCAATTACTGCCCTCGCTGTCAGACGGAAGGAAAAATCCTGGCCGACCGTTCCCTCTCGCGCCTTCTCAAGGGCGACTGGCCGAAAACAATCGAAGAATTAGAGGCAGATCCCGGGCTCGCCAGGAGCTCCCCGCTGTGACGATTGGAAGCGGGTATTTCAGGAAAATCCTTGAAAACGGCCTGTAATGCTTGATTTACAACCCCGGACGGGATAGCGAGGCTCTTGACAAGTCTGTTTTCTTTTTGTATAATAAGGCGGCCTTCCTGCATCGTTAATCATCACCTGAGACTGACACCGATCCGATCGCTTCTCCGGTCCTAGTCTTGCGCGGGAACCTGGTACCGATCGTTTGAGCATTCCTCAAGGGAATACTCGCCAATCCAAGGAGGGGGAACTATACTGGGTATGCCTCAAGGGCTCCACTCGCTCGCCAGCGAATCAATTTGCATCCTGCCTTTTGTGTCCCGTCCCGCGGGATACAACCGATTCCACTCAACCAATCATTCCTTGCTGATACTCACTCTCTATCAACCGGCCTTGACGAATAAACTGTTTCTTACCGTTTCACCTGCCTGAGCGGAGGCATCTCCCGCCCACAGAAATCAATATCATTTAAATCCAGAGGAGGTTTCCATGAAATACACTCTAACAATTTTTCTCGCGGCGCTTTGTGTCTGTTCAAGCGTTTCCTACGCACAGCTATCGGGGACGTACACCATCGGATCGGGGGGGAACTACGCTACGTTCGGAGCAGCGGCGAGCGCGTTGACTTCTCTGGGAGTATCGGGGCCGGTGACGTTCAATGTTATCACCGGAACATACAGCGAGCAAATCCAGATCGGCAACATTACGGGCGCAAGCGCGGTCAATACCATTACGTTCAAAGCCCAAAGCGGGATCGCCGCCGATGTAACGCTCTCGTTCACGCCCACCAGCAGCAATAATTATGTCGTGCGGCTGAACCGTTCGAATTATATCCGATTTCAAAACATGTCCTTTGCCGTGCCGGGGGCGGTATCGTACGGGAAGATTATCGAACTCCAAGGCACAGCGACGAATAACACTTTTCAGAACAATGTTTTCAATGGTGTCCCCGGAGGATCGTCCGCGGGGACTCTCATGATTTTTGGCACATCAGGACAAGACACCATCTCAAACATAGTCATCACAGGCAATACCTTCAACGACGGGAGCTACGGTATCTCCCTGAATGGCGTCTCCGTCTCGCAGCTCGCAACCGGCACGCAGATCAACAATAACACATTCCTCCGGCAGGGGTATTATCCCATTTACATGACGTACCATGATGCACCGCATGTGAATGGGAACACGCTTACGAGCAGCGCCTCTTATAACGGTATGTATTTGTTGTACTGTTATCACGCCATTCAGATTCTCAAGAACACGGTGTCACTGATCCCCGGCTACTACGGCATTTATCTGTATGGCTGTCAGACAGTGGCCGGAACTCACGGCCTCGTTGCTAATAATTTCGTTACCATCGGCGGGACGAGCACCGGCTACGGTATCACGCTCTACTCGTGCATCGACCTGGATGTCTATTACAATAGCGTCAATATCGTCAATACCTACCCGGCAACGCGCGCCTTCGATGTGGAAGGGGGCAGCACCGGCATAAACGCCGTCAATAACATCTTCGCGAATCAAGGCGGAGGGTACGCAGCCTATGTCGGAAGCACTGCTTTGATCGGCACCTCCAACTACAATGATCTGTACAGCAACGGAAATTATCTCGCCTACTGGGGGAGCGATCAGGTAGATCTGGCTGCGCTCAAAGCGGCAAGCGGGAAAGATACCAATTCGGTCTCTTCTTATCCAAACTTCACTTCCGCGACGGATCTCCATACTGCCAGTCCGTGGGTGAACGCCAAAGGGACGCCGCTTGCATCTGCTGTCACCGATGATATCGACGGTCAGGCGCGCAATGCCTCAACGCCCGACATCGGGGCGGATGAGTTCACGCCGAGTCCTTCGACGACCACTCCGCTGGCCGGCATCTATACGATCGGCTCGGGGGGAACATACGCCACGTTTGCGGCTGCTAACACGGATCTGTTGATCAAAGGTGTTTCTGCCGGCGTCACGTTCAACGTCATGAACGGCAGCTACAATGAGCAGGTGGCGCTGCTCGCTCCTCCCGGCGCCAGCGCCTCGAACACTGTTACATTCCAGTCTCAATCAGGCACCGCGGCTGACGTGACGTTGATTTATGTACCGAGCGGCGCGGCTGATAACTTTGTGGTCCGGCTCGATGGCGCGGATTACATCCGCTTCCGGAATATGACTTTTACCAGCAACACCATTCCTGCATCCTCCTATGCGCGGATATTCGACCTGGTGGGCGGCGTGGAAGATTTCCGTCTCTTGAATAACGTGCTCAATGGCACGCCGGGCGCCAGTTCTGCACCCTCACAAGTTCTTGTTAATGCCGGGACATCACTCTATACCAGCCGTATCATCACAGGTAATACGTTCAACAATGGAAGCGATGCTGTCAGCATGACCGGCCTTAGCACGTCGCTCCTCTCCTCGGGCACGCAGGTCTCCAACAACACTTTTTCCAATCAGGGGTATTATTCCGTCAATCTCATCTATCACGATGCTCCTCAGGTCAACAGTAACACCATCACCGGTACTGGTGTGTACTACGCCATCTATCTTCAGAACTGCAGTAACGCAATCCGAGTCCTCAAAAACCAGATCGCGCTGACCAATGGCTCCGGCATATACCTCTATGGCTGTACCGGCGGAGCCGGGGCACGCGGCCTGTTGGCAGATAACTTCGTCGGCTGCATAGGGACGAGCGGCGGCTACGGTATGGTCATTTACACAGGGACAAACCTGGATGTCTATTATAACAGCGTGAATGTCGCCGTCAATTATCCAACAATACCCGCCTTCGATCTGGAAGGGGCCGGCAGCAGCATCAACGTTGTCGACAATATTTTCGCCCATCAGGGGGGCGGATATGCGTACTATACGACAAGCCCGTCAGCCATCGGGAGCTCCAACTATAACGACCTTTATACAAATGGAAATTACCTCGCCTACTGGTCGAGCGATAAAGTAGACCTGGCTGCGCTCAAGGCGGCGAGCGGCAAGGATGCCAATTCGGTGTCATCCTATCCGAACTTCACGTCCATGACCGATCTGCACACGGCAAGTCCGTGGGTCAACGCCAAGGGAACGCCGCTTTCAGCGACGGTCGCCGACGACATCGATGGTCAGGCGCGCGATGCCACCAATCCCGATATCGGGGCGGATGAGTTCACACCGAGTCCTTTGACAACCACTCCCTTGGCCGGCACCTACACTATCGGCTCCGGAGGTACGTATGCCACGTTTGCGGCTGCGGAAACGGATCTCTTGATCAAAGGGGTGTCTGCCAGCGTCATCTTCAACGTGCTGACCGGCGTCTACAATGAGCAGTTGACACTGCTCGCTGTGCCGGGGTCGAGTGCCTCGAACATGGTCACCTTCCAGTCTCAATCAGGCACTGCCGGTGATGTGGACCTGGTCTATGCTGCAAGCGGCACCGGCGATAACTTTATCGTTCGGCTCGATGGAGCGGATTACATTCATTTCCAGAACATGACGTTTACGAGCAACACCATTCCCTCCTCAACCTATGCGCTGATTTTCAATTTGATCGGGGGAGTGGAAGATTTCCGTCTTATGAATAACGTCCTGAATGGCACGCCGAACGCCAGCTCTTCAGCCACGCAGGCTCTCGTCTATGCCACGAGCTCGCTTTACACCAGCCGGATCATCACCGGCAACACGTTCAATAACGGGAGCTATGGTGTTGGGCTCAGCGGAATCACTACAACGGCGCTCTCCGCCGGGACACAGGTCTCCAACAACACCTTCTCGAGCCAGGGATATTACGGCGTCTATCTTATCTATCAGAATGCGCCAAGGGTGAATAGTAATACAGTCACCGGCACGAATAACTACTACCCCATCTATCTTCAGAACTGCGATAATGCGCTTCAGGTTCTCAAGAATAATATGACGCTCACCAACGCCTATGGCATCTATCTCTATGGTTGTAATGGAGCGCTGGGCGCGCACGGCCTTGTCGCCAATAACTTCGTCAGCATCGGAGGGACGAGTACGGCCTACGGCATCACGCTCTACTCCTGTGTCAACCAGGATATTTATTACAACAGCGTCAATATCACCAATACCTATACCTACACGCGTGCCTTCGATGTGGAAGGAAGCGGGAGCGGCATCAACGTTGTCAACAACATCTTCGCCCATCATGGGGGCGGCTATGCCTACTATGTAGGGACCCCGACAAAAATCGGCACTTCGAACTACAATGATCTGTACTCTGACGGTAATTATCTGGCCTTTTGGTTGACTGATAAAGTGGATCTGGCTGCGCTCAAGGCGGCGAGCGGCAAGGATGCCAATTCAGTCTCGTCCTATCCGAACTTCACTTCCGCGACGGATCTCCATACGGCGAGTCCGTGGGTGAACGCCAAAGGAACGCCGCTTCCATCCGCCGTCACCGACGATATCGACGGTCAGGCGCGCAATGCCTCGACGCCTGACATCGGAGCGGATGAGTTCACGCCGAGTCCATCGACGACCACTCCACTGGCGGGCATTTATACGATCGGCTCGGGGGGAACATACCCCACGTTTGCAGCTGCTAGCGCGGATCTGTTGATCAAAGGCGTTTCTGCCGGTGTCACGTTCAACGTCCTGAGCGGCACTTACAATGAGCAGGTGACCCTTCTGGCTGTCCCCGGCGCCAGTGCCACAAACACCATCACCTTCCAGTCTCAATCGGGCACTGCCAGTGATGTGGACTTGCTCTACGTCGCAGGCGGTCCGGTTGATAACTATGTCGTGCTGCTTGATGGCGCCGATTACATCCATTTCCGGAACATGACGTTCACCAGCAACACCATTACCGGGTCCACGTACGCGCTGATTTTCAATCTGATGGGGGGAGTGGAAGATTTTCAGCTCATGAATAATGTCCTGAACGGCGCGCCAAATGGCGTTTCCTCACAAACACCTCTTGTCAATGCCACGAACTCGCTTTACACCAGCCGCATAATCACAGGTAATACCTTCAACAATGGATACGCGGGTGTGTGGCTTATCGGCCTCAGTTCCACGGCCCTTTCCTCCGGCACGCAGATTTCCGGCAACGCCTTCTCCAATCAGTATTATTCGAGTACCTATCTCATCTTTCACGATGCGCCAAGAGTGAACGGAAACACGATCACCGCCACGAATACGTACTACCCCATCTATCTTCAGAACTGTTATAACGCGATTCAGGTTCTCAAGAATAGGATGGCGCTCGGCATCGGCTACGGAATTTATCTCTATGCCTGCAATGGAGCGCTGGCATCGCACGGCCTTGTCGCCAATAACTTCGTCAGCATCGGGGGATCGAGCACCGCGTACGGGATCACTCTGTATGGATCGAACAACCAGGATATCTATTACAACAGTGTTAATATCACGAGCACCTATAACGCGGCGCGCGCCTTCGACTTGGAAGGGGGCGGGAGCACGATCAACGTGGTAGATAATATCTTCGCGAACCCGGGAGGAGGCTATGCATTCTATGCGGGGAGTACGACGGCTATCGGAACGTCTGATTATAATGATCATTATACGAGCGGCCCGACCCTCGCATACTGGACGGCCGACCGCGCGAATCTGGCGGCCCTTAAGACGGCCAGCGGCAAGGACGCCCACTCGGTTTCGACAAGCCCCGGATTCGTTTCGACCACCGACCTTCACCGGAATACGCCGACACTGGATAGCCTCGCGACCCCGCTGACGAGCAGGGTCTCCGATGACATCGACGGGGAGCTTCGTCACCCGCCAAAAACGGATATCGGGGCGGACGAACGTTACCCGGTGGCCGCGATTCCGCAGATCTCCGTTAATAACATCAGTGTTCCCGAAGGGAATATTGGTACGACGAACGCGATTTTCACAGTTACATTATCAGATACGACGAGCCAGACCGTGACCGTCAACTTCGTCACGGCGAATGGGACCGCCACCGCGGGGAGCGACTATGTTTCGAAGACCGGCAATTTGACTTTCCCACCCGGGACGCTGACCCGGACCGATACGATTCTGATTAACGGCGATACGCTCAACGAGCCGGACGAGACGTTCTTCCTGAACCTCTCCGCTCCAACGAATGCAACCTTCGCCGACAGCCAGGGAGTCTGCACGATTCTTAACGACGATGCCCCGCCGAAGGTCTCTATCAACGACGTGAGCGCGCTCGAAGGGAACAGTGGTACCACGAATTTCATCTTCGTCGTCAGCCTCTCCGGGCCGAGCGGACAACAGGTCAACGTGAACTTCACGACGGCAGACGGAACAACAGTGGGCAACGTTGATTATGTCGGAAAATCCGGCGTGTTGGTTTTTCCCGCGGGGACGACAACGAAGAACGATACCATCCTTGTCAACGGCGATCTTCTGAATGAGGCTGACGAAATTTTCTTTGTGAACTTGACGGGTGCGACGAATGCAACGATTCTCCGCGGCCAGGGCACCGGCACCATTCTCAACGATGATGCACCGCCCGCTATCTCCATCAATAATGTCAATCTCGCCGAAGGAAACTTCGGAACGACGAGTTTCGTTTTTGCCATTACTCTCTCGGTGGCAAGCGGGCAAACGGTAACGGTTCATTACGCAACCGCCGACGGTTCCGCGACGTCGGGAAGCGATTACATCGCCAAATCGGGGACGCTCACGTTTCCCGCCGGCACGGTCACAAGGAATGACACAATTCTCGTGAACGGGGATCTGCTGAATGAACCGGACGAGACATTCTTTGTCAACCTTACCGTCCCCACGAACGCGGTCTTTGTCGACAGCCAGGGAGTCGGCACGATTCTCAACGACGATGCGCTGCCGTCTCTTTCCGTTAACGATGTGGTAGCGCCGGAAGGAAACAGCGGAACAAAGAATTTCATTTTTGTTGTCAGTCTCTCGGCCGCGAGCGCTCAAACCGTTACAGTTAATTACTCGACCTCCGACGGCACGGCGACCGCGGGAAGCGATTATGTGGCAAAATCAGGCACGCTGACCTTCCCGCCGGGAATGCTCATGAAGAATGACACAATTCTCGTGAACGGCGATCTGCTCGTCGAACCAGATGAGGAATTTTACCTGACTCTTTCCTCTCCGTCGAATGCAACCCTCACCCGCCCCCAAGGGGCCGGTGTCATCCAAAATGACGATGGTGTCACCCAGGTATCGGTGAATAATATCAGCGTTACGGAGGGAAACAGCGGCACGACGAATGCGATCTTCACGGTGAGTCTGTCGGCCCCGAGCGCCCAAACCATAACCGTTCAGTTCGCGACGGCAAACGGAACGGCAACGTTGGCAAGCGATTATGTCGCGAAAACCGGTACGTTGACCTTCTCACCCGGCATAGTCACGCAGCTCGACACCATTCTTGTGAACGGCGATCTGCTGAATGAGGCGGACGAGACCTTTTTCCTGAACCTTTCCTCGGCCACGAATGCGGTGTTTGCAGACAGCCAGGGAGTTTGCACGATTCTCAACGATGACCCGCTCCCAGCTATCTCGGTCAATGATATCAGCGTGCTCGAAGGAAACAGCGGGACGACGAATGCCATCTTTATCGTCAGCCTCTCGGCACCGAGCGGTCAACCGATAACGGTGCAATACTCGACCGCGGATGGCACTGCCACCGCAGGAAGCGACTATGCGGCGAAAACCGGT
>DASQAZ010000026.1:0-56466 GCA_035635475.1 Bacteroidota bacterium
TGGCTTTCCCACATCCACGGGCTCGACAGTGTCCGCATCGAATGTTTCCCCGACTCGCTTCCAGCCGATCTTGCACAAAAGAATCGAGCCCGCGCGGTGAGACGATGGCTGCGCATCACGCCGATCCCCGCCGGCGCAACATTCACTGCAAAATTAGAGTGGATGTATCACGATGCGTCGTCGATGGATCGCGAGGTCGGAAAAGCAGTCAAGGATGAGCGCTCGCTTCGCTGCTTCTGGCATGGAACCGGCGGTTGGGTTCCTGTCGCCTCTCACGTAAATCCCTTCTCGAATCTTGCGACCGTCGATTCGATCACCGAGAAGCAATGCGCCGAGGGATCATATTTCGGGTTGTTCCTCCCGTAGCAAACTGATCGCTTCAGGTTCTTCCAGAAGGAGGATACGTCAATTCCCGCTTCAAAGTGAAGCGAATCAAAGCATATACCAAGCGAAATTTGGAAGTCCGGAGAGGGGAGGAATTTGAAGAAAACATTAGTATATTGCATGTGTTGAAATAAGGTTCTCTAGTTTACAGATCGGCAGAAGCGGGGGCTAATTCCATCCAATCGATTCAGCCAGAGGGGGCTTGAATCTCCAATAAAGAATATTCTTCTATCCTGAGTACAATTAATGGGTGACCTCGATGAACAACAATGCAATAGTTAAGAAGGCCTCGGAATACGTTTTCGAACTGTTCAAGGAGCAGTTACCCGACTGGGCAATATATCACAATTATGATCACACCGTCGAAACCGTTGAAGCGGTCGAAGAATTTGCACAGGATTCAAAATTGAGCGGCGCTGAAATGGAAATAGTTACGCTCGCAGCATGGTTCCACGACACGGGGTATACGATGACGGCCGACGGATATGAGGACAAGAGCGTCGAGCTCGCCACAAAGTTCCTAAAGGAGAGAGGTTATCCGGACGATAAGATCGCGCAGGTTGCCGGCTGTATCAACGCAACGAAGCCCTCCGGGAGCGCGCAGAACCCGATGGAAGAGATCATGAGCGATGCTGCGATGATCAACGTCGGCAAGAAGAAGTTTTTCAAAAAAGCCGACCTCATGCGCGCTGAACTGGAATTACGTCTCGGCAAGCCAATGGCCGAAGTGGAGTGGTTGAATCGCAACATAGAATATATCAGTAAGAAGAATTTCCGGACAAAGTACGCGCAGATGGAATACGCCCGCCAGCGCACCAAAAATCTCATCGAGCTCCAGGAACGACTCCGCGACGCGACCGACCAACACGAAGAGAAGGAAAAGAAGCGGACCGGGAAGCAGGAGAAGGATAAAATTCCGGTGAGAGGGATCGATTCGATGTTGCGTCAAACAGCGGGCAACCACATTCGTCTCAGTGGAATCGCGGATCATAAGGCCGGAATACTGATCAGTACAAACTCGCTGATGATAACGCTGGTCGCCACCGTCCTGGGCCGCGGGCTTTTTGAGCATGAGATGACGTCCAAGTTTCCCCCGCACATCATCGTGCCCGTCATATTTCTGGCCGCAACTGCGCTCACAACGATTATCTTTGCCGTTATTTCGACAAGGCCAAAAATTACATCAGGGAGATTCACGAAGGAAGATGTTCAGCGGAGAAGGGTCAATCTGCTCTTTTTTGGAAACTTTTACAATATGGAGGAACGGGACTACGAGGACGCAATCAGAGAAGTGATGAAGGACGGCGATTACCTCTACGGCATGATGATCAGAGATATACACTCTCTAGGGCGAGTGCTTGCCCAAAAGTACATGTACCTGAGAATTTCCTATACTGTGTTCATGTTCGGTCTCATCGCGACGCTTTTCTCATGGTTGGTCGCCTATTCGCTACGCGGACAGGATGCCGTCACAACCGCAGTGCCATGAAAACACTCCTCTTAATACGCCATGCGAAGTCGAGCTGGAAAGACGACGACCTGCCAGATTTTCAGAGACCACTCAACAATCGTGGTAGCAGGGATGCTCCGTTTATGGGCAAGATCCTGAGAGACCAGCAGATTCGCCCCGATTTGATCATGTCAAGTCCCGCCCTCCGTGCGATGACAACAGCGAGGGTGATTGCCGGCGAATTGATGTATGAGCCCGCCAACATCATCTCGGATGAGTCGTTGTACAATGCCGACGTTTCTTCGATGATGCGAATTGCTGCGCTAATCGATGATTCACTGACGACGGTGATGATCGTCGGCCACAATCCCGCGATCACACTCTTTGCGAATACCCTGACTGACGGTTCGATACAGAACATTCCCACATGTGGAATTGCCTCCCTCCAATTTCAGATTGATTCCTGGCGAGCGCTAACCCGGGGCTCCGGGACGCTGGAATTTCTGGAGAAGCCGAAGAAGTATTTCAGATAGCACGAAGGCAGGCAGGTGCCTACCCATGAAGGCCCCCAACCATAACCTCACCGATCGGGAACTGAGCTGGTTATCGTTCAGCGAGCGCATCCTCCAGGAGGCGCGCGATCCTCGCGTTCCCTTGTACGATAGAATAAAATTTCTCGCAATCTTTTCCTCCAACCTTGACGAATACTTCAGGGTTAGAATTGCCTCCATTCGCAGTTTACTCGACCTCAAGAAGAAGACGAAGAAGAAACTGGGGATCGACCCGGCAGGATTGCTTGATGAAATAAGGAAAATCGTTCAGCGACAGCAGGAAGAGTTCGGTTCGATCTTCAGAAAACAGGTGATTCCCGAGCTCCGTTCTCACGGCGTTTTTTTGACGGGTGAGAGCGAAATTGAATCCGCACAGCGGCGATTTGCATTGGGCTACTTCAAAGAGCATGTAGAGTCGCTCATCACACCGTTCTTCATCGCCGAAAATAAGGAAGCCCCCTTTTTGCAAAACAAGGGTCTATACCTTGCTGTGAAACTGCGGCCTCGCACGAATCCCATCCCTGCGTCCGGCAAAGACGAAGATGGAGGTGGATACAAGTTTGCGATCGTGGAGATTCCCAGTCAACGCCTTCCGCGGTTCATTGTTGTGCCCGAAAAGGGGAAGGGGACGCACATCCTGTTCCTGGATGATGTGGTTCGTATATCCCTCCCGGAGATATTTCCCAGGCACGAAGTTATTTCCGCTTACTCGATCAAGCTCTCACGCGACGCCGATCTTTATCTCTGGGACGAGTTTGCGGGCAATTTGCTCGAGAAAATCAAGCTGGGCCTGAGTAAGAGAAAAGACGGGGCTCCATGCCGATTTCTCTATGATGCAGACATGCCGAAGAAATTCCTGCGGATGATGAGGGAAGTATTCTCGCTTTCGAAGGAGGATCTCGTCGCCGGGGGGCGGTACCATAACTTCAACGACCTGATCGATTTGCCAAACCCGGGCGGTGCAGAGCTCAGTTATGAACCGATGCCCCCGCTGCCTCACCGGAACCTGGATAGCTATCCGACGATGTTCGAGTCCATCCGGAACAAGGATTCCATCCTCGCCTACCCCTATCAATCGTACGAGTATGTGATACGGTTTCTGCAGGAAGCGGCGAGAGATCCATCGGTGACATCACTCCAGATTACGCTCTACCGCGTCGCACAGAATTCGCAAATCGTGAACGCCCTCCTCGAGGCTGCTGCCAGGGGGAAAGCCGTGACCGCATTCGTCGAGTTGAAAGCAAGGTTCGACGAGGAGTCGAACCTCCACTGGGCTGAGGAGTTGGAAAAGGCGGGCGTGAGGGTCTTATACAGCTTTCCCGGTCTGAAAGTTCATGCGAAGTTGTGTCTCGTGTCGAGTTCTCTCGGTGATCGGGCGATACAGTACGCCTATCTTGGAACGGGCAATTTCAACGAGAGGACGGCAAAGGCATACGCCGACCTCGGATTCTTCACTGCCGACGAACGATTGACAAAGGACGTTCACAACGTGTTCGAGTTCCTTGCAGGAAACAGTAAACGCCCGCATTGTGAGAATCTACTCGTTGCCCCATTCAGCATGCGGGAGAGATTCATCGAGTTGGTCGATAGGGAGATCAAGCACGCCTCCCAGGGTCAGCCGGCTTACATGATTTTGAAAATGAACAGCCTGGAAGATTCTGAGATGATCGAGAAATTATACGAAGCGAGCATCGAAGGTGTAAAGGTTTGGCTCATCGTGAGAGGGGTGTGTTGTCTTATTCCCGGCCTGAAGCGAATCAGCGAAAATATTACGGCAGTCAGCATCATCGACAGATTTCTGGAACACAGCAGGGTCTACATCTTCCACAGCGGCGGTGAGGAACAATGTTACCTCTCCTCGGCGGACTGGATGGTGCGGAATCTGAGTCGACGCGTTGAAGTGGCCTTCCCTATTTTTAACATCGAGCTAAAGAATGAAATTCGAAAGATGATCGATTTGCAGCTCCAGGATAACACGAAGGCAAGGATTATCTTCGATCATCGGGATAACCAGTACAAGAGGTCGACTTCACGAGAAAGGATTCGGTCGCAAACGGCGACCTACGAGTTCTTGAGGCAGCAAGCCGATCAATCCTCCAACCTCGCCCCACTCCCCCTCAATAATACAGGCTTGTCGGAGCTGCCAGAGGTCAATCTGAGTCGGGCAATCGTCGAGTCTCAGAACATGAAACCGCCTCCCGCATAAATACCGGTTTTTTCCCGGGAGTGAGCGACGGATAAGTGAAATACGTTTTCGCGCTTGAGAAAGGCGAACCAGACACCTCCTCCGACAGAAGTATGCCATAGGTTCGAGGTGACCCCGTTCAGATATACCTTGCCTCCGTCGGCAAAGAATAACGCACCAAGGGTTCCCGGAACCAGGAGGGTAACCTTGGCCAGAGCAATCCTCCCTTCTGCGCTGCCATAGGCCGAAGCATCGCCGGTGAAGCGCTGCCCGTCAAAACCGCGAACCGTACCATATCCCCCGAGGGAGGGTGCTTCAAAGAAAGGCACCCGATCCCCCCACACTTTCTCGCCTGCGACTCTCAATGCCAGTGTCACATCGGCCGTCTCGCCAGTGGATAGATAGACCCGCGCATCCGCCCGGGCCTTACTGAAATAATTTTTGTTATCAATAGTTCCAGGGAAGAACGAGCCTTCCACGTCGAGTAGGATGCCCCTCGTTGCCGCGGACTCCTTGTCGCGAGTATCGATCTTGAAACCGCCGAAGAAACTCATCAGACCCATGCTTTGTTGGGATCCGTACGGCTTAATATCCTGCAGCGACGTACCGTCTTTGAGATCGGTGGCCACGTATTTGAGGCGTCCGCCAACCGTTAACGTAACATTTGAATAGACCGGAACGCCAATCGCCGGCTCGAACGATACCTGCTGTTGGTGCACTCTGTAGTATGCACCCTGAAGCAAGTCCTCCGAGAGTTGAGTTTCATTTCCGAATCCAAAGAAATTTAGAGTCTCAATCTGAGAGGCGCTCAGGTGTAGTGATGCACGAGCCCCGGGGTTGAGAGTGAAGAATTCCGCAAGGTAATCGAGCCTGAAGCGGACGGCGGTGGTCGCCATGCCTGCCCGAAGCTGCATTCGATAAACTTCCGGATGAGCACGGAACCCGTAATCGTCAAGGATTGGGCCGCCTCCTACGAACAGCCCATAATCCGGCGTGATTGCAAGCCAGGGGGCCACTTTCCATCGATGTCCGTAATCGCGAAAATGAGGCTCAAACCTCTCGACATCATCTGCGGGTTCCTTTTCTGCCGTGTCACGATTTATTGTTGTGTTTGATCCTGCGTGTACGGTCGTCTCATTTTGGGTATCGTACACCGTAACACCCTTATTGGATTGATCAACCACTTCATCGTTTCCCTCCCCGCCGATTACTCTCACAGTTATTGTACTGTTCCCTGCTCCCTCCACGACTACTTTATCGTTGCCACCGAGCAAATAGAGGCGAATGTCGTTTGTTTCCTGATCGGAAAATATCCGTGAATAAAATGGAATGGCCGTCGATAATCCCGGTTCATCCCGGCGCCTGTACAATGCGACGCCGACCCTGTGAGCGTCCATGTAATTGATCTGTGCATACTCGGCTTTGTTGCTCCCACGTATGTCGGGAAATTTCGTGCAAAGCGCATAGAATTGATTCGACGCATCCGAGAGCCCGGCCTTGCGAAGCTTCAACTCTCTCTCCAACGACTGGCCTACCTTCGAGTACATCTCCGGTGGGAGGCGACGAACCGCGCTCTCAATTACCGAATCTGTGAGAGTACTCACCACAAACTGCGTCACAGAATCCCAGGCTTGTTTGTCCAGCGGCACGAGCAGGCGACGGTCGAGATGGCGCCCCTTCCACGTCAGCCCTTCAATATCAGTAAAGCTGCCTCCGAATCCTTTCAGCTCCGGCACCATTTCCTCGGCAATTGTCGGGATTAACCCGTTAAATTTCGAAAACGCCCAATCACGATCTCTCGGGATGGGCCTCCATAGCCATCCCCCGTCCTCACTCCTGGAACCTGCCCAACCCCACTGGCCCGCATGACGATCCCAGTCTCCAACGTAGATGTCCAACAGGCGCGCCTTCAGGAACTCCATGGCGTCAATTGCTTCATGATTACTTTCTTCCATGCGCCTGAATACATGAAACGTTTCAACGATTTTGCCGGCACCGGCGAAACCCGATTCGCCGTCGGGATCGCCCATGGGCCTCTCCTCAACTGTTCCCAGCTTTCCTCCGAACTCATCATTGAATTCGCCCAGCATACTGTCTTTCGGAAGGACCACGATCCGGGGTTGAGCGTTCAAGACGCCGACAGCGGTCAGCAGCGGCGACGCGATAACTGCGGCAGCAGGGTTCGCGGAACTGATCTGATCCTGCAGAAAATCACCCTCGATCGATTCCCTCAGATCCTCTGGAAGGGAGCGTCTTGCATCCTTATTCATTGACCGGAATTTATATTCCTTGCCATCACCGCCTTTGAAGCGGAGCGAGTTTGTTTGCTTATTACCTCCTTTTTTCAATGGCACTAAGCCGCCGGCAAAATGCCGAAGGTCCAGGACTTCAGCGCTGATAGGTGTTGTCCAGAGATTTCGCCAGTTAGATCCCAACAGCAGGCGATGCAGCCAGGCAGCATTATACTCGGCCCCCGGAACAACGACTAACGTGGGGTTTGTGGTGCTTTCAGTGCGCCCTCCCTGGAAACAAAGTCCGGGGACGGACAGGATGGTAAATGCAAGAAGGAAAATGAGCCTGGATCGCATTAGGAGACTTCTGCTGCGCTTGAGTATAGATTCACAATTGGTCATTCAGGGGCAGGTTAGAAGGCAACCCCGCCGGAAACGTACACCCCGGTCTTCTCACTCGAATTGACGATCAATGTGCTCAGCGAATATTCGGGTTTGACGACGGAAACCCAGAATCCGCCGCCGACTGCATTATGCCAACGACTGGAAGTTTCTCCCGAAAGATAGACTCTGCCCGTCTCACCGAGGGCGGTTACTCCAAAGGTCCCCGGAAGAAGAACGAGAAATTTTCCCAGGCTCACTCGAAGTTCCGCGCCACCAAATACAGACGCATCACCTGCAAAACGTTCCTTGTCGAAACCGCGGAGTGTGCTCTTACCCCCGAGGTACACACTTTCAAAGAACGGGTGATCTCCCCAAATTTTCTCAGCTCCGATTCTCGTGGCAAGCGTTATCTCGGTGAACGGATCGACTGACAGGTATGATCTTGCCTCTGCGCGAATCTTGCCAAATGAATTCTGATTGTCGAGGCCTTTTGGGAAATATGATCCTTCAACTGCCAGAAAACCCCCGTGTTTGGGTGCCGCCGCATTGTCGCGCATATCGAGGGAAATGGAACCCGAAACGTTTGTCTCGACGATCTTCGAATCAAAGCCGTATGGTTGCAGACTATCCAGGAGCGTCGCGCTTTTCAAATCGGTCTTGACGTACTTCAACGTGCCTCCGAGTGTCAATGTCACTCCAGGTAGCAGGCGAAATCCGATCGAGGGCTGGAAAATTACTTGAGCCTGCTGAACCTCATAATAGCGATCCCGGGCAAGATTCGCGTCGAGTGACGTCTCATTTCCAAAACCGAAGAAATTCAGGCGCTCAAGCTGGGACGCCCGTAGAGATAGTTGAACGCGAGCTCCGGGCACCACCGTGAAAAATTCACCCTCGTAATCGAGCCGAAATTTTCTTGCACCTGCTGCGTAGCCGCCGCGGAGCTCCATGCGCGAGACATAGGGCGCCGCCCGAAATCCATAGTCGTACAAGACTGGTCCACCTCCCAGGAAGAGACCGTCTTCCGGGGAAAAACCGTACCATGGATCGAACCTCCAGATATGGCCGTAGTCTCGCTGAGGTGGTTCGAACCTCAAGGTGTCATTGCCAGGTGGTGCTTCAGGATCCTGATTGAAGGAAGTACCCGGTCCGGTTGTATGATTGTTTCCGTTGTCATAGATATACGTTTCCACGGATGCGTGGGGAAAGAGACCGAGAAAACGGCCGTTCACTTTCGATTTGTCAACATATTCATTTTCTCCCTTTCCACCAATTATCCTGACAGAAATGCTCTTGTCCACTTCGCCATCTATGACAGCAAGGTCGTCACCATCGAGAAGATACAAGCGTATCTCCTTCGTATGCTCATCATCAAAGATCCTTTCGTAAAACGGATCTCCCTTCTTTTCGCCTGTGGACTTGTCCCGTTTGTAGAGCGCCACTTCGACTCTGTGGTTATCGAGCCGATGGATCTCGGCGTATTCAGCCTTGTCGCTTCCTCGGATATCCGGAAATCTTGCCAGGACATCAAAGAATTCTTCAGAAGCGCCGCGCAGCTTGTCTCTCCTCAGCGTTAGCGCCCTTTCGAGCCAGTGGCCTTCTTTTGCATACATCTCTGGGGGCAATCGATGTACCGCATCTTCGATCACAGAGTCTGTCAGGTTTTCCATGATCGCGGCGGTGACCGAATCGAATGTTCGCTTCTCGAGCGATGATAGAAAATGTCGATCAAGATATCTGCCGGTCCAGGTAAGATCCTCGATATCATTGAAGTGATCTTCGAAACTCTCGACCTCCGTAATCATCATATCTCCCATCGATGGGATGATGCCGTCAAATCGTGAGAATGCCTGATCACGGTCTCTCGGAATTGGTTTCCACATCCGCTTCTTGCCCTCTTTGAATTCCGCCCACAGCCACTGGCCCGCGTGGCGATCCCAATCTCCAAGATAAATGTCCATCAGGCGCGCTTTCAGGAATTCGGCGGCATCAACCTGTTCGTCGTTGTCTTCCTCAAGTCGCTTGTAGAGAAAATAGGTCCCCTTGATTTTCGCGGCCCCCGCAAAACTCGCTTCATCGTCGGCTTCGGCAGTCGGGTTTACCTCAAGCGTGCCCAATTTTCCGCCGAATTCCTCCTGAAATTCACCGAGCCGGCTCACGTTCGGAAGGACCACCGCGCTAACTTCGGTATTCAGAACTCCGGCCGCGTTTAGAATCGGCGTGGCGACCAATGCCGCGAACGGATTTGCCGAACTGATCTGATCCTGAAGGAAATCTGCAGCGAGCGAATGCTGTAATTCGGAAGTTAACACGCGTTTCGGGTCTTTGTCAATGGTGCGGAACTTATACTCTTTGCCGTCGGCTCCTTTGAATCTGAGTGATTGTGTTTGTCTTCCTCCACCAAGTTTCAAAGGCGTTAACCCGCCGGCGAAATGATCCAGATCGAGAACCTCGATTTCGACAGGGGTTGTCCATAAATCCCGCCAATGGGCTCCCAGGATGAAGCGATGCAACCACCCGGCGTCATAACGAGCACCAGGAATTACTTGAACTGTCTTGGGCACGCCACTCTTTAGACCAGTCGACTGAAAGGAGCGGGCGTGCGCAAAGAAGAGCAAACCACTCCCCAATATCAGAAGCTGGTTACGAGCTCGCATCTTCGGCCCTCCATCCGATGATCACGATTCTTACTTAACCCACATGGAAAGAACCTGCGTGGGCTCCCCCAAATCGTTCATTGGTTCAATCACCCGCAATCGCACCCGTCCTTCTCGCAACACATCCAGCCGAATGAATCCGGGATGTCGGTGAGCGAAGATTGTGTTATCGGCATAGGTCAAGGAAGGATCGTGCTTAGAAGTTCCATATCCGCTGACAAGGTCGAGATACCTCCCGGGACTCTTGAGCACCTCCAGAGTATGCTCATGTCCGGCTGCGTAGACGAGAGGGGGAGTTATAGAGAACAAGTCCTCGAAATCCCTCTTCATCTCCTGATAGGCGGAACTGGAGCGATCTTCGTTCGAAATTCCCTGGTTCCGGAGGAATGGATAGATGGAACCGATCCCAGGAAGAGGTAACCAAAGCCAAGGTGCGACGTTGCGAAGGGGAAACAGATGATCCTTCCAATCAAAGAAACCACCATGTTCGCCGTGCGAATCAATGGGATGATGCCCGACAACAACCACGTATCGATTACCAGCACTCTTTAGTGCTTTGGAGAGAGAATCAATGACAGCCGCCTTTGTCTGTGCTTCACTCGAAGCACCGGGGTAGAGGGGTTTCGGGGCATGGTGCACCCACCACTCCGTATCGAGTGTTACCAAGCGTACTCTCTCGCCAATGTCGAGGATACCCGGTCCTGGAAAGCCCCCCAGCGGCGACATCTGCACGCTCGGGTTCCTTTTAGCCGCGATAAACTCATTCTGACGCCTCAGGCTCGCAACACTGTCATCGCTCGACTCCCCCCAGTCGTGGTTGCCTGGAATAAAGATGCCAAACGCGCCACTCTCTTCGACAACCTTGGTTTGTTCAGTCAGCCTCTGTTCCGCAAGTGCCCGTTGAGGATTCGACTCCTCAGGCATACCCTCTGGGTAGACGTTGTCCCCGAGAAAGACTATCGTGTTCTGCGCGCTGTTTCTTGATGCTTCCTTCTTAAGGCAGGCCAGGACCGGCTCCTCCATCCCCTCCGTCTGTTCTCCAGAGTCGCCAATCAGAAAAACACTCTGTGCAATCGCCGAATCACTGATCTTCTCTGTGGCCATCCCTGAAAACCCGCTGTTTATATAGATGGAGCGAATGCTGCAGCCATTCGATATTGATATCGCCAGTAGGCAAGAGAGGAGGGTCGGATACTTGAAGCATCTATTCGCGTCAGCGAATCGCCGGACCCTCATTTTCCCCAATTGCCCTTCATTAATCTGGAGTAGATGTTACTTAAATTGGATGTTCAAGACGGGATGAAGTTCCCACGAACTCACGTTAGTCTTCCCCGGCCGGCCATGTTCGAACGGTTTCTGGTGATAGTCGCAAAAACCCAGACCTTTCACCACACATGGCAATCCGGCGGTAAACTCCTTGCTCGGGGAATATCCTTTTGACGCGATATGATCTAAAATCATCTTCTGCAAATCACAATTATCGTTTGTCACTTCCACGATCGCCCTCATCTCCGATGGATCCATCGTGCCGATCTCGATATGAAGATCACAGTCTCCGTTTTTCTGCGATTCATGTCGTACAAAGTACATAGATCCGATGAGCGTATACAAAGAATCCTCCGGAGTTCCTTTTACGCGCGCCGCGCGGAGACTCCTGGACGATATGCTTTTCATAGTGGTCGAGTACCGATGCTGCCACGCAATAATTTCTTTGCAAGTGATTGTCCCTTTAGCTACGGGGTGCTGTGAAAAGTGGGTCGAGTGCTTCTCGACAGACCGGTAACGGGAATCGGCTCGTTTGTCTTTGCAACGGCAGGGGTCTTCGTGCGGCCGGGGTGAAGAAAGAGCGAGTGAGGGAAGAATCAGGATAATCCAGGCGACTTTCATCTTTGCTGAATTCAGGATGACAATTAGGATCGGATCAGGAGAAAATGATTACCCTTTGTCCAAATTCCCGGAAGACACATAGCTGTGAATTCACGGAAGGACGATACCACCCCCTTACACAGGTTTGCAAGGTAGAAGAATAAACTTAGGAAACAAATCCATTGCCTTTATATTCCAATCCCGGACCTGATAAAGGTTGAAAGGAAGCCGCGTTGTTGTCCCGGTTGCTTGACTTTCCCCACCCTTTTGTCTACCTTTGCTGAATTCACTTCCTGACTCGGGAGAACGCCCGCGGGGGGCATGTTCATTCGATAGACCCATCCATGGATCTGCAACCAGCAGGTACGAGGATGGGTTTTGTGTTTAATCAAATTTGCTTCGAGCGACTTAATGGTGGTTATGATTCCCTTCCCATATCGCTCACTTCACTCGCTATGCTCACTCATCTCGGAGGTTCTATGCTGATCATCTTGTGTCCAAACAGGATGCGCACTCTGCTAACGTTCCCGATGCTCATCCTTGCATTGAGTGGATCTCGCGGAATCGCCGGGGGAAAAGTAGCCGTAGCTGTTTTGTCGATGAAACCGTATGGGGTAGATGCGAAGAAATACAGCAGTGAAAACTTTGGCGCCGGCGCATATGCGGTCTTTCCAATCCCGCAGTTATACAATGTGCTGGCGGGAGTTGTTGGGATTGAGTATGTGAATCTGCTCAGCCAATCCTTCGACGACGTCGCATATGTCGGAGGAGTCCCCTTCCCGTATACACAAGAAACCAATCAGCACTACTTTAGATTCTATCTAGGTCCACAAGTCGGCGGTCACGGAAAAGCATTTTTCCGCCCTCACGCTGGATTGAATTTCGCACTCGTTCATTATGGAATCAGTACCGACGTCGTCCTCCACGGCGATACCTCCGACATTCGGAAGAACAAAGACGCAGAAAACCATGTTGTCTTTGGGTACGATCTGTCAATGGGCGTTGATCTCAATTTCGACAACAAGATTAGTTTGGATGGTGGTGTGAAGTACGTTAAGAGTTTCTCCGTGCCTCAACAGCTTGGAGACCAGGAGTCGGTGAGAATCCATCCTCAGTATATTCAAATCTTTCTGAGCATCGGTGTTGCGTTCGACGTATTCCATGACGTGCAAAAAGATGAATGAACATCCTTAACACTATGCACCCCTCCCGCCGCCGGTTTCTACAATCTGCGCTCTATACAAGTGCAGGCTTATTCACTTCAGCAGTTCTGAGCTCGATTCCCGGATGTCGCTCAGCCTGTGACGCTCTTGCTTTGAGCCGAACAAGAAGCGGCCGTCGTTTGTTAGCCGATCTTCATGTCCATCCCATGGTGAATGAATGGCTTGAGGTTACTCCGGTCGGGATCGCGAACCCCTTGCTGCCCCGCCTTGCGAAGGCGTTTGCCAACCCAACGGAGGTGACATGGAAGTCTTCTTACGAAGCGGGTATTGACGTACTGTGCGCGGCTCATATCAATCTGTTCGACGAGTGGCTTTCGATGCCAACCGATCCTGATCCGAATGCCATTGCACATACGTTCCGCATGATGAGGTTGCTGGAGGAAGAGCTCGAGAAGCCGGAGGTTCGCAACTATGCAGTTTTGGCCAAGAACGCGCAGCAACTAAACTCTTTCATCCAAGTCCCCAAGACCGGTCCTGGGTTTCGTACAGTCGTCGTTCATGCGCTTGAAGGCGGACATGCACTCGGCGGCAACATTGACTCCCTCGATGAGTTTGCACGGCGCGGGGTCGCGCTCATCACAGTTACCCACTTCTTCCACAAAGGTATTGGCTCAGCTGCAAACGCGTTTCCATACTTTGCGGATGACAATAGTAAGCAACCATACCTGGGCTTGAGTGAGTTCGGACGGGCTGTTGTTAAGAAAATGGAGAAGCTGGGTATCATTATTGACGTTACGCACGGCACGTCGGCGACAATCGCCGATGTGCTCTCTGAGGTATCCTGTCCGGTTATTGCGACACATGTCTCGGCACGAACGCTCGGCGATCATGCGTACTCTCTGCGCGATGAACACCTGCAGGAAATCGCACGACGCGGGGGTGTCATCGGTGTTGTCTTGATGCCGTACTGGCTCTCGAATTTCAATTCGGAACATGAGGCGTTAGAGAATGGGTCCCTGAAGGATGCCGTTCGCACGATAAGATACATCGTAAAGTTATGCGGACCGGATCATGTCGGCATTGCCAGCGATTTTGAAGGTTATATACCGCCCCCGAAAGATATGAAGTGTCTTGCCGAGATCGGGAAGCTTCAATCATATCTCGATGATGAATTTGGGGATCCGAAGATCACCGATAAGATTATGGCGCAGAACACGATAGACTTTCTTGTCAAGAATTGGGGGAGGAAGTAGTCTGACCAGAGCTCAATCCATGCGAACATTAAGAGTCACAGTGATGCTCCTCTCGTGGCCCGTAGGTATGCTGCTCGCTGCGGATGCGTACGAGCACCGATTGATGGCTGACAGTGCACTCGCCGTGGTGTTAAGAGACTGCGGCGCAATCGAATCTGACGACGGCTGGTGCTTCAGACCCTCGAATTCCTGCTTCCATAAGCGGCTGTGGAATGGAAAAAACTTCGGTGAAATTTGCTCAGTGAGCTCGGAAGACGAGCTTGTTTCCGCTCGATTCCAGGAACGCGGAAAAACTATCTTAGAGCAATTGCGTTCGCTGGGGTCTCCTCAATTGAGCGAGATCTTGCAGCAACAACTTCTGGCGGATCAGGCCAATCGAATCATGCCCCCTCAAAAATCTCCGCCGTTGCCGAACATTCCCTTATCGGATAGGAACGTCATTGTGAATTATCTCGTTTATCATCTGGCTGCGCTGCACTATGCAAAACGCGCGGGGGAGCAGAAAACCGGAGGATGGCTCGAGCTCGCTTTGACGTATGAGGCCATCGCTGAAGGATATCTTTTGGATGCTTTCTCGGCGGGTCATCTCCTGGTTCCGTTGTCTGACCCCTTCGCATTCTTACATCCCCTCAACACGAAAGTAGCTCATGATTATTACAATAACGAAGGAGCCTATGTGATCGACTCTCGGGGTGATGTGTGGCTGACATTCGGCGATCGGCTGTTCGAGTGGTATGCACCCACTTTCGAGCACAGCTTTAATGCACTGACCTCATCTCTGCGAGAATTGTTTCTTGTACATTACGCTTACATTGACTCCACCGATATCCCAAAGTGTTTAAGCAGGATCATCGACACGAACCAGCAGAGCATGACTATTCCTTCCATTGTTCGGGGATGGACCGCGACCTATGATTTGAAAGACTATTACGAGTTACTTCAAATGCCCACCCTCTTGCGCCTGCCTGTGCCGATTTCTGCAACATGGAGTATCAGCGCTCTAACTTCTGATAGTCTGCGTCAAAGAGTTCATTACCCCCAAGTTCGGGAAAGTGAGGAAGACCCTGGATTTCGAGATCCGGATAAGGCCGATATCGATGAAGAATTCATTTATCCGAAGAAAGCGTTGCCAACCTGGCTGCTTCCTGACCGGTGGATTCCCCACGATTCGCTGCATGGCCATCATCTAAGTGATCTACCCCCAGGGAGAAGAGATACACTTGCGGAAAACTTAATAAGACATGACAAGACCATCGCATCGGTGCGTTTTGAGCAGGAGCGATATATCCCGCCAAGCTATTGGGGACTGCTCCTGACATGCGGAAGCGGCTATCTTGCGTATAACGGCTCAACTAGCGCCGTCGCACATGTTGGGGTGGGGTATTCTCCAGCGATTGCGCTCCTGGCCGATGTTCCATTGATGGATCGTTTCTCCGCAGGGGCAACGTACACTCATTTTCTTGACAACGGCTCACGAGACCTGGTAGCGGTGTCGGGGGGATTGAGTTTCAGTACCGGGTTGAAGCCATACCGGCTTGGAACCAGGAAGCCCTTTCGGTACATCGAATATGTTCGGTTTGAGGGTGGACATGTGTGGGGACTGCGAGAGGCCCTCAGGTCTCATGGAGGACTCGTCTCTGTGAGTCTCGAATCCGGCACTATCCCATTCTGGTTTACGTTTAGTGGCATCACCATTCGAGCAAAATTCAACTGGATGTTTTTGGATGAAACGATGAAGGGTGCCTCCGTGGAGGTTGTGCTGCAATAATTTTCCACCCCAAAGGAACATTTGACTCGTATTCTCCTCCGACTTTCCACACTTTTGTGACCAACACAATTATTTCTTACGAGGCTCAACTACCATGACTTTGACTACGGGTACAAAAAGAAAGTTGATGGCCGGCGTCACCATAACCACCATGGCGATGTTGTTTGGGTCAGTTTATGCGTTAGTATTCGATACGCCCCACACATTGTGCGACCATGCGCCGAAATGGCATTCGATCTTGACTGGCCTCTTTACCGGACTCTTCGCCGGAATTGCATTCTCCCTCGGAGAGCTATATCTTTTTCAGTCGCGTCTTCGCCGCCTGCCGTTTTCGGCCTTTCTTGCCGCGCAAACCCTCTACTATCTGGCCGTCACTTATGTCTCCGCCCTCGGAGTTCTCTCTTTGGAACAGGTGGTGTTACACGACCGCACATTTGTCGAGTCGTTTCAGTCAACCCCCTTTACCGTTTTTTACCAGCAGGGATTCTTGAAGGTAGGTCCATACGCTCTCGTGGTGATCTTCGCGGTCAACTTTCTGCGCCAGGTGAACCGCATGCTCGGGCAGAACATGCTGCTTGATTTTTTCATCGGGAAGTACCATAAGCCTGTGGAGGAACGGCGGGTGTTCATGTTTCTCGATCTCAATGCGTCCACAACGATGGCGGAGAAGTTGGGACCTAAACGATACCACCAGCTCCTCGACGACTTCTTCTATGATATAACCCCGGCTATCCTGGAAAGCAGAGGGGAAATCTACCAGTATGTAGGCGATGAGGTGGTGGTGACATGGGCGAAGGACCGCGGACTACGCGGTGCGAAGTGCATCAACTGCTACTTCCGCATGGTAGCAGCGATCGCAGAAGTGGACGACAACTATGAGCGTAAGTACGGTTTTGTGCCGAGGTTTAAGGCGGGCTTCCATTACGGGACTGTGGTTGCCGGTCTGAGCGGGGACATTAAGCGCAATTTAGTCTTTCACGGCGACGCGGTCAACACAGCCGCACGCATCCGCTCGGAGTGCACAACGGCCAACCGGCCGCTGCTGCTCTCGGGAGATCTCCTGAAGCTTCTATCGGTTACCAACCAATTGACCACGGAGAACATGGGGAGAATAAAACTGAGGGGCAAGGAAGAGGAAATTGTGCTCTTTGCGATAAAGGAAGCGCCAGTCGACTTGACTGCATGATACCCGAACAGTCGAATTCCCAGTCTATTCTCTCCTATCGAGAGTTTTTTCCTCCCGGGTTTTACAGGGTCGCTTTCATGATGACGATTGTGATGTCATCACTCTGCTCCACATCGTTGGAAAAAATCTTGATCTCGTTTAATATCGTCCGGAGCAATGAATCTGGTGCTTCGTGACCCGCGTGGCTAACTGTTGCTTGGAGCCGCTCAACGCCGAACAAGTCGCCGGAGACGTTCCTCGCTTCAGTCACGCCGTCGCTGTAGAGGATTACGGAATCCCCGGCCTGCAAACGAATTGAGTAATCGTTGCATACGATCGCATCAGTGAAATTCAATGCTGTGCCTCTTATGCAAAGCTGTTCCGCCATGGAAGTCGCGGCCCGGTAAAGCAGAGGAAAGCAATGCCCTGCGTTGGATAGTGTTACTCTCATCGTCGGGGAATCGACGATGGCGATCAAACCGGTGATGAACAACTTCCGGGGGACATGATTTCTCAGGATGCTATTGCTTCCTTTCAGATGCAAGGATGGTGAATAGCTGTTCATTGCTTGACTGTAGAAGATCCCTTTCCCAACTGCCGCAAGGAGAGCCGCAGGGAGTCCCTTCCCGACCACATCTGCGATGACGATTTCGTACCGATTTTCGTCGAGCTTGATAAAATCGTAGTAATCCCCTCCGACCTCCGTCGCGGGAATCGTGCAGGCAGCAAATGAGAAGTTTGGCATGCTGGGAAGGTGCTTTGGAACCAGGCTCAACTGCACTTCACGCGCAGCAATAAACTCCTTTTCGAGCGCAATCTTCTCCCGCTCCTGCGCGTACAGCCGGGCGTTCTCCACGGCAATCGCAGCATGCACGGAAAGCGCTTCAATGAAACTGATATCATCGAGATCGAAAGTGGCGCTACGTTTATTCAAAAGCTGGAATACCCCGATGATGTTGCCATCCTTGTTTCTCAGCGGCATGCAGAGGATTGTCTTCGTGAGGTAGCCGGTCTTCTTGTCGTACTCGGGATTGAATCGCGGATCGGAGTAGGCTTCGGCGATGTTTACAATGTCGCCGGTTACGGCGACATATCCCGCAATCCCTTTCCCCAGAGGGAGGCGTATTTCATCAAGTGCCGGATCATTGATCACCTTCGACCATAGTTCCTGTCGAGAGGCGTCGACAAGGTACAGTGTCCCCCGATCAGCTCCCACGTTCTTCAGAGCTGTCTCTGCTATGATGTTCAGCAACTTATTCAAATCGAGCGTCGAGTTAACGATCTTCGCCGCTTCGATGAGCTGCTCGTACCGATGGAGATGGGAACCAGTATGCGAATGGGCGGGATCGTCTTGCGTGGCCGGTTCGGTAGGGCGATATCCTGGATACATGGTGCGATTCATAACGCATTCACGACGGTTTTCGATGCTTACATGCCCAGGGTTCGGGCGGCAAAGTTTCGTAGGCAAGGGGTTGACTGCGTTTGCCACATCCCGCAATCGGTGGAAATATGCTTTAAATTCCACGGGAAAGCAAAGAAGCGTGTTTATTTTGGGACAATCTGTTGGTTTAGATGGACTTCCAACGATGCTTTGACGGCACGGAGCAGCTCAAACTGACAGATTGATACTGATTTGACACTTTCTTCAAACACCCCCCAGTTACAGATCTGGCACTATTATTGTGTGTCAAACCCCCAGAATGACAATCCTGAATGATCCGATAAACAGTTCGATGCGACGCTACCTCACGAAGACCTCCCTGACCCTCCTGCTGCTCATCGCGGTCGCAGTCCCCAAAGCGCATGGGCAGAATTCATTCTTGACGGACAGGACCCTATCCCAGCTTCGAGGGGTGTGGGAATATCGCACGTACCGAGACAAATGGACATTGGCATTCGAATCGGATCACAAAATGCTTCTGGACCGTGAGCCGGCAGATTACGCATTGATTCCAGGCGCAATTCGAATTGAAGATGGAGATGGGTCGACAGATTATCCTTACACGTTTCAGGGGGGTGGCCTTGCATTGACGCTGCCAGATGGCTCGACGCGAACCTACCGGAAAAGCAATGCAGGAGAGGCCGAGCAATTGATTCATGGGACGTATCATTCCTTGGCGAATTCTTCGCTCTCCCGGGAGAGCTTTTTGTTCGACGGCGACCATTCGTTCGCGTTTGTTTACCCCTCAAGCGCGGATACCGGTCAGTATCCATCCGATAAAGATTACAAGGATCGTCATGAAAGCATGAGCGAGGCGAGGGGTGTATATCGTGTCGAAGCGGATAAGCTGATCCTCGCGTTCGATGACGGCACGACATCTGAATCACAGATTCGTAATCGTGATGACGACAACTCCGTTGCCGATATTGTGTTTCAAGATCAGGTATTTGAAACTGACAGGCCCGTCGCATCTGCTCCTGTTGAGCAGATTTCATTGGCTTCGCAGCCACCGCCACCCGACCACGGGCCGATTCTTATTGGTGACCCACAGCCGGTAATAATCATTGTGACTCCCCCGCCAGCATTCGTGGTAGCTCCCCCGGCGGCTGAAAAGAGTACTGCAAAAACAGAAAGTAAGCCTCGCGACTTTGGAAGTACGCGAAGCAAAGCCGGCGCTCGCTAAAAATTAAATCCCTGGTCTTCTCTACTCAGGGGACGTCCGAATAAGATCTGAGACGTGCTTCCTGAGCGTACGGCGGCCGTCACCCTCGGTATCCCTCCCCAACCGATTCGATAATTTGACCCGGTTATAAATCGGAAGCCTCGCCATTGCTCGCGCGGCACTTCTTTGGGTTTCCAGGCCTGGTAGCTCGCGGTCGGCTTCGCGCCGGACACTTGACATTCCATCCAAGTTTTCCTATCATCTGGGAATCTTCCGGGGGCTTTTCTTAGGGCGGTTCAATTTGTACAACTACTCAACATGACTTTTCCTGCGATCCCATCATTCATGAAAGGAGCTGTGCCATGTTCAAACAAGGCTCAGTGAGAGCCGTTCAATTAACCCTAGTCCTTCTTGGCTTATGCACGATGTTGAGTAGGGCGGGGGCAGTATCCCAGGAGAAAAAGTCAGAATCACTTTACAAGCGTCTGGGCGGCTATGATGCGATCGCCGCCGTCGTGGATGATTTTGTGCCGCGACTCGTGAACGACCCGCAACTCGGCAAATTCTTCGCCGGTCACGGTGTTGATTCGAAGAAACGCATCCGTCAGCTGGTTGTAGAACAATTGTGCGAAGCCTGCGGCGGGCCGTGTTTCTATATCGGCCGCTCAATGAAGGCCGCCCATGGCGGACTCGGAATAACCGAATCCGACTGGCAGGCGGCGGTCAATCATCTGGTAGCCGTGCTTACCAAGTTCAGCATACCGCAAAAAGATGAACTACTCGCAATTGCAACGAGCCTTAAGCCGGACATCGTCTCTCCTCCGGCGGTTCCTGCAGTAAATAAATAGGCGATCTCCTGCCAGCACGACGAGGAATCCGTGAACCATGGACCAACCGTCAAACAACAAACCGAAACCCGGTAGCCAAGGCGGCCGCATAGGATTCGCTATTGCCATCGGCGCAGGAATTGGAGTGGCTGTCGGCGCGGCATCGCATGATATCGCCACATGGACGGCCGTTGGCATCGCTGTTGGCTTGGCGCTGGGGGTAGGTATCGATGCTCAAAAGAGAGGAACGAAAAAGCCGAATGGGGCTAGATGAGTCACTAGCGCTCAGGAATCAGTAAATGAGAAAGCTCTCACCTGCATAAACCAATTTGGAAGGGGATACCACATGGGTCAATCACACCGTATTTATCTAATATTATACCTTGCCGCGGCCATTCCGATATTGACGCTTCACGCCCAAGAGATTAAGGTCATCCTCGAGAATGATAAGGTCCGTGTGACGGAATATACCGCCAAGCCACACGAGGGTGTCTGCGGCGTTGGAATGCACTCACATCCGGCCCATCTCACAGTTATTCTACAACAGGCAAAAGTAAGAGTTACATTGCCGGGTGGGAAGCCCGTCGACAAGGAGCCACGGAAGGATTTGGTGTTCTGGAGTGAGGCAGGGACCCACAGTGTGGAGAATATCGATACGGTGATCCGGCATGCCCTGATCATCGATATAAAGGAGCCAGCCGTCGAACATAAGGGGAAATGACAGTTGCACCTCGATAGCATGTTCTCTATATTAAGGGAGTAGCGTTTCCCCGCAGTTGTAGCCGCAGTAAAGGAGGTTCTGTATGCGCATGATTCGTTTCTACCTGCACCGGCACGTCTTGCCAGCGCTAATGGCCTTCCTCTTCATCGCGATCGCTAAAGGCCAAATCAGTTCGCCTATTCCCGTTGATGTAACCGGCCTCTCGACATCTCCCATCCTGCGCTGGCGGGTACCCGTCGCTGGCGCAAGGACTTTCCATTTGCAGCTCTCATATGATTCTTCATTTGCCGCGCTGGCCTCTGATGACTCAACACTCACCGACACTGTCAAGATGGTCGATCCCCTGGCCCCCGATACGGGCTACTATTGGCGTGTCAGCGTTAAAACCGACAGTGTAACTTCCAACTGGTCGCATGTCAATCGATTCTATGCAGTGAGCGGTGAGTCTGTTTATACATATATGCAATCGGATGGCTGGAGTCTGATCTCACTGCCGATTCACATGTCCCCCAAGGCAAAAGCATTCGTTCTGCCGGCGTTGTGGAATCCGACACCTTGTTGGTCCTGCTACGTGTTCTATTATTCCGCCGGATACGTCGGGGGGAGGACGATGGTGAACGGCCGTGGATACTGGCTCAAGACGACCAGCGGAGGCTTCATTAGTTTGACCGGGACGACGGTATTGGCGGAGACAATTGATGTCACAACAAATTGGAACTTGATCGGCTCGATCAGCAGCCCAGTTCCGACCAGCTCGATCACTTCGATTCCCCCGGGCATCATGAGCGGAGCAACATTCTTTGGCGGAGGAACATTCTTTGGTTTTTCCGGTGGGTACTATGTTGCACCGACCGACATCCCGTTCCGGGGTTATTGGGTCAGATGCAATTCACCCGGCAAGATTATTCTTTCCTCGAAGGGGAGCAAGCGTCCCAAACCGTTAACAACCATGGTCGATTTCAACAGCTTCGACGTGTTGCGGATTGAAGATGCAGGCGGCCATCGTCAAACGCTCTATTTCGGAACGAGGCGCGATGAAAACGTGCCGAACGATCTTCTTGAATTTCCGCCGGCGTCTCCTGATGGGGTCTTTGATGCTCGCTTTGCTTCCGATCGAATGGTCGAAATTGTAGAAAAGGGCAAGACTCATGAATTTCCCATATACATTACGTCGGCCGAATATCCTGTCACGCTTGGCTGGGAGACAAAATCGCAACCAATCAATGCATCACTTGAAGTCGGGAACCGGGATTTTCAACTGACGGCGGATGGATCGACGCAACTTCTTTCTTCGGATCTTGTGGTCAAATTGAAGCTCATGGATGGCCCTCAAATTCCAGTGGAGTTCGCACTCGAGCAAAGCTATCCCAATCCTTTTAATCCGACAACAACTATCAGATATCAGTTGCCGGTGGATAGCAAGGTTACTCTGAAGATATACAATCTCCTCGGGCAAGCCGTGCAAGTTTTAGAGGATGGCCTTATGGCAGCTGGTTTCGAAGCGACTGAATGGAGAGCAAGCGCGCTTCCAAGCGGTGCCTATTATTACAAGCTGGACGCTGTCGGCGTGAATGACCCGGGCAAAAGATTCACGCAGGTCCGAAAGGCATTGTTATTGAGGTGAGCTATGAAACCCCTCGCCTTCATCGTGCTCTCAATTTGGTTTGTCGGTTGTTCACGGGATGAGAATGCGATAGATAATCTGACGGTTCCCGTGCATTCCTCACGAACCATGCATTACATGCACCTTGTAATTGGCGATTCTCTGGGATACGACTGGACAGCCCTTGATACAGCAATCGGCGCGTTCTATGCTCACATCGAAGGAACCAGTTACATAAGAGGTCAGACGTATTTCAAAGTGGTGGACTATCCTGTTGGTGGGGGTTACCCGATAACCTTCCTGCTTCGAGAAGGTTCCAACGGCGACATACATGCGCTGGGCTTATTCGACACGGTGAAGATTGAGAACGCGGTAGATGGGCTCCTCTACAAGACGTCAGCCCAAAAGGATAGTTCCTGGGATTTCTACTTTTACGGCGATACGATCAAGTGCATTATGGTGAGCCGTTCTGACACTGTGAAGACGTATGCGGGCATTTTCCGCGATTGTCTAAGAATAAGAATTCAGTACTGGTGGGGCGAGTCCGAAGATCAATGGTTGGCGCCTGGTATTGGACTTATTAAGCGGGATTTCGAAACTATTTCTGCACGGCCGATATTCATGCCGCTGTTGGACTTGAAGGTATTGAGACTGAAGAGCTTGTCACGCAGATGATTGACGGCACCTCCCGGCTCAACGATCACAGATCATGGGTCGCGGGTGTTAGGATGCTTAAAGACATTCACCGCACCAGCAACACCTTCTTTGCTTGAGTAAAATTGCCCGCCGCAAGCTTGTAGACATACGCGCCACTCGCCACTTCATCTGCCTTCCAATCGATCGTATGCCATCCAGCATATTGATATCCGTGAATCAGCGTGGTAATTTCACGACCGAGGAGGTCGAAAATTTTAAGAGTCACACTAGCCGGCTCCGGCAAACCATAGGTGATCGTTGTCGAGGAGTTAAATGGATTGGGGTAGTTTTGTAAGAGTGAAATAGACGCGGGTATGTCATAATCGGAGACTCGAACTCCGATCAGCATTTCCATTTCAGATCGCATTCCGCCGGGGGGCATGCTCTTGGAGTTTCCGATATACGACGCTTCCAAAATTATTTGTGCCGTGTACCCGCCCGTTACAGCATCGGAAGGCACTGATAGAGTGATCCCCACATCGAGCGTGAGCGTGCAGCCTGATCCCTGCGTTATTGTATCAGGTCTGTTAGGATCGAATCGCTCGCCCGTTTCTTCCACATATATTGCATCAGATTTGAATCCGCACGGAAGGCTGTAATTCCCATCGTCCCCGATAAGATGGGTCGGCAGAATAAATACGACCCGTACAGGCGTCCCATAACGTACGTCAGTCTGAAGCTGTGCCGTTCTTCCTTGTTCGTGGCCATTGATCAAAGGCGTGATCGGACTCGGGCTGGTATTGGGAGTGAGCGAATACGTATATCCTCTGGACAGGTTCGTCATATCCCCATCAACGGCAGTGGTAGATAAGTCCCCGCCGTCAGAATAAAAACCCGCAGAGGAAGCAAGCGAATCGCCGGTTTGCAGGCTTACCATCAAGCAGTTCACCCGTGCTTGATAGCTATGGCGCCTTGTGTTGGATTGAATCGTGATGCTGATGCCGAGGTCTAATGTGGCCTTTCCGTTTGAATCAGCAGTTATGATTTGCGCGTTGGTTGGATCAAAGCGGACATCTTTTTCTTCCCAGCGGAGGGCATTGGTGTAAAAAGAGGATGAGATTGATGGGCCGCAAATCGCCTCGTCGCCCGTTAGTATAAATGAAACACGGAATTGTGTCCCGGCGGGTGCGTTGAGAGCAAATGTCATGGGCTCTCCCCACTCTGCGCCAGTAATAATTGGGTTAACCGACGTATCACTTCCCGGGATTGGTCTAAGAGTGTATGTGTGACCCGGCACCAAGTAATGCATTTCTCCGTCTGTGGCTGTTAGAGTTTGGGAAGAAACATTCGTAACGCTCAAGAAGACGAATATTCCGATGATAACGGCTTTCTTACTCATTGACTTGCCAAACCCGAGTTGGGCTTACAAGAATGAAATCCGGAATTCGGAATTCGCTCCGATCTGAAGAGCGGGCACAGCTTCATTTTAACAGGATCGCTTTCTTTGTCTGCACAAAATCACCGGCAACGATGCGATAGAAATATAGCCCGGTCGGTTCTTGAATTGCATCCCATCTCACACTATATGTCCCCGGGCTCTTGTCCTCGTTGACGAGGGTTTCGATCAGTTGTCCCAGCAAATTAAAAACCTGCAATCGGACGTACGATTGTCTTGGGATGTTAAATAGAATTGCCGTGGAAGGGTTGAATGGATTTGGATAATTTTGACGCAAAGAGAAGTATTGGGGAGAGCTTTGAGAAAATGGTTGAACAACAGTAATGATTTCGGATAGAGGACGTCGCCATACACCGTTACCAAAGGTGCCGGCGAAGAGTTCCCCATCGCTCAGAGCAAGCGACGCCACACTCTTATTTCCCAAGCCGGTATCAACCTCAATCCAGCTCAAACCCCAGTTCCTGGAAAGATAGATGCCCCCCGAAGTTGCCGAAAAGATATTGGAATCCCGGCTCACAATTGACCACACAAACGAATTTTTTAAACCCGAGCTCGCAGGGGACCAGTTCATGCCATCGTCGGTGGATCGATAGATCCCTCCCCCCGAGGTGCCCGCAAACACGCCGGACCCCACGGCAGCGATCGCACTCACTTGACTTCCGGAGAGTCCCGAATTAGAACTTACCCAACTCTTCCCATGATCGGTCGACCGAAAGACGCCGCTGTCTGTCCCGGCGAATAATGTACCTCCATTTGAGGCCAATGCACGCACGCCGTTGTCCGCGAGCGGAGGATCTGCATTCATCCAGATTCCACCGTCATCACTCGTGGTGAAAAGCCCTCTTGCCGTTCCGGCCATCGTGTTAACACCGTCGGCCAAAAATGACCAGATAATCTTATCTGTAAGTCCGGAGTCGACCGCGATCCAGCTCCGCCCATCGTCCGACGACCGAAGAATCCCTTCACCCCAGGTGCCGGCGAATAGGTTGGCGCCGTTTCTCACAAAGGCAGTGATCGAGAGGTTGTTCGTCCCGGAATTTGCCGCGATCCAGCTTAGTCCATTGTCTGTGGAACGAAACATTCCATCGCCGCCAGTCCCGGCAAGAACAGAATTGCCATCCATGAAAACCGAATAAACCTCCGACGCTATCAACCCTGTGTTCGCGGCCGACCAATTCATACCCCCGTTCGTGGACAGAAATATTCCACCGTAGTATGTACCCGCCATGACAGTCATGCTGTCAGCTTCTAATGCGAGCACACGCGACTTGGTCAGTCCTGTGTCGATGGGGGTCCATTCGTTGCCACCGTTGCTGGATCGAAAAACGCCGGCCAGTGTCCCTACAAATAGAGTCGAACCGGTCGATGCGAGGGCGCTAACATATGTGTTGGTCAAACCATTGATGACGTTTACCCACGTCGCGCCGCTATCAGTGGATCGAAAAATTCCGGTCCCATTCGATCCGGCAAAAATGTTGCCCTCACTGATGGTAAAGTCCTGAATATCGGAGATCAAGCCGTTCGAGAATCCCTGCCACGTATTTCCGGTGTCACGGGAACGGAGGACGGCACTTCCAAGAATTCCTGCAAACAAGTACACGCCATTCGTGGCCAGGGACAATATGGGGGCTAATCCGCTGTCGACTTCCGTCCAACTGACTCCCTCATTACTGGAACGATAGATTCCCCCCGCATATGTCGAAGCAAAAATGAACTGTTGGTATTCCTTGAGCGCCGTCACATAATAATCGCGCAATCCATCGCTCGCCCTGACCCATATTGAACCTTCGTCCGTTGAGCGATAAATACCATCACCGTAAGTAGCTGCGAGGAGAGACCCGTCATGGATTACCAGCGAGTAAACCGAAGCAATCGGTAACCCTCTCCTTGCAGCCTTCCAACTCTTTCCAGTATCGGTGGTTAGAAAAACTCCACCAACATCGCATGCCGCGAACAATTTAGTGCCTACGCGTGCGAACGCGTTCGCGCGACCACCCTCGGGACCTGCGGTTTGAATCCATTGAGAATACCCAGCGGATGACGCGAGAGTCAATGGGATGAGAAAAAGAAAGATGACGGGGTTCCATTTGTGTGGAATGCCATTCATTTTTCGGCTTCAAACCTTCCCCAATTCGTTCTTCCGATAAGAGTCGACCAACTCCAAGTGCCGGTGTAGGTGTTCGCCACAAGTTTTCCGTCGAGCGTGATATTGTTATCCACCGCTTCCGGAATCAGTACGAGCCAAAGATTTCCCTGATACAGACCACCTGCGAGTTTTCCAACACCAACTTGCGGTCCGGTGTTTTGGTAATGACCCACTTGTGCGAAGTGCCATTCGCCGCTGATGTCGTCCGAATCGTTCATGTCAAGCGTAAACCAACCCTTAACGATGGGTACACCTGTGGTGTCGTACGCTTTGTATCGAAATGCACCAAGCGGGGCCAACTCCAGCAGCGGGTTCGCCTTGTCGCATCCACCAGCAATGACGAGAAGGATGAGAATGATCAGATTGGGCAGTGTTATCCGCATAGAATGGTTTCGCTGCTTTGACGAGATGGGCACCTGCCGCATACCAATTTTCCTCCGCTATTCCTACTTTTGCAAAGTACAAACCACATCCGACAAATCCAACATCCGCAAGTGAGCCTCATCCACACTGGATTCCAACGGAGTGCTCCATAAATTGTTTCCTTGAAATAAAGGGGTAATTTGCACCGCATGAAAAATCTTTGTAAGATAGGGCTGCTTTCGCGGGCGTGACTGCCCGCTCTCCTCCCACGACGACGCAGCAATCGAACGCACAGCGTGATGGCGTTTCCGAATGGCAAACACCTCGGCATCTGGGCAGCCCTGCTGGCGGAAGTCCTCATCCTCACAATTCTCACCTCATCTTTTGGCGGTCCTCATCTCTTTGATTCCACTTTCCTCACCTGGTCCAACATTTCTCAGGTGATCAGAGCGCTGTCGTTCATCGCGATCATGGCGGTGGGGCAGTCTGTCGTGATCATCTCCGGCGGGATCGATCTCTCGGTCGGTTCGGTTCTCGGATTGTCGGGAGTCGTTACAGCAGTCCTGCTCAACGGCGCTCTCGGTATGATCTCTAGTGTGTCCCTGGGAGTGCTGGTGGGGATTGGGTGCGGGGTCATTAACGGTTTGCTGATCACGAAAGCGAAACTGCCGCCCTTCATCGCGACGCTCGGAATGATGAGCGTCGCGCGCGGCCTGGCCTTCGCGCTTACGGGCGGAGAAACGATCAGAAACCTTCCGGCGGGCTTTCTCATGATCGGTCAGGGGTCTCTGCTTGGTATTCCTATCGCAATTGTCATCATGACCGCGTTCGCCCTCGGAATCGGATCTCTGCTTAAAGCTACGAAATGGGGACGGTATACCTATGCCATCGGAGGGAACGAGGCAGCTGCAGTTTATAGCGGTGTCAATGTCGGCGCGATGAAGATCCTGGTCTACGGAGTGTGCGGGCTTTCCGCCGGAATTGCCGGCGTCTTGTTCACGTCACGATTTGGTGTCGGGCAATCTACATCCGGTCTTGGTTACGAGTTAGATGTCATTGCGGCCGCCGTCATCGGCGGCATCAGCCTCTCGGGGGGAAGAGGAACGATCCTCGGTGCGATCATCGGCTCGCTTTTGATGGGGATATTGCGAAATGGCCTCGTTTTACTGAATGTGTCAGCTTACTGGCAGCAAGTCGCCATCGGACTGGTGATCTTGCTTGCGGTGGTACTGGACAGGAAAACAAAACGATGATCGAATCACTTAGCGAGGGGTTGGGGAAATGAAAAGGATCATTACCGGTTATCTCATAGTTGCTCTCTCGATTCTTGGCTGCACGAAGCAACAAGGGCACCCCGCATCGAAGACCATCGGCGTTTCGCTCTTGACGCGACAGCATGTTTTCTATAAAGACCTGGAGGAAGGGCTAAACACCGCGGCGGCAAAGGAAGGTTATGAGCTGATTCTGACTTCAGGCGATTTCGACCTTGTGAAGCAAAGCTCGCAGGTCGAAGATTTCATCACGCGGAAGGTTGACGCGATCATCATCGCCCCCGTTGATTCGAGGGGAATCGGACCGGCCATTCGTAAAGCGAATGATGCAAATATCCCCGTATTCACCGCCGACATCGCCGCCCAGGAGGGAATTGTCGTCTCCCATATCGCTTCAGACAACGTGGCGGGGGGCCGCCTCGCCGGTGAGTACCTTGCAAAGATCCTGAGCGGAAAGGGAAATGTCGCCGTCATCGATCAGCCGACTCTGACCTCTGTTCTCGACCGCGTCCAGGGGTTCAAAGATGCGATCGCAAAATATCCGGAGATAAAAATTGTCGCCGACGTCAACGGGGAAGGGCGGCGCGACAAGGCGATAGAGGTTGCATCCGATGTTCTTCAGGCCCATCACGACCTGAACGGGATCTTCGGCATCAACGACGATTCTGCGCTCGGTGCGCTCGACGCCGTTCAACAATTCAATCGGAAGAACGTGAACATCATCGGCTACGACGCGACTCCCCCCGCCGTCGATGCCATCCTCAAAGAAACAGCCCTCAAGGCCGACGTGGTTCAGTATCCAAAGAAAATCGGCGAGACAACGATCGGGAAAATCAAAGAATACTTTTCCGGCGCGTCCGTGCCGAAAGTTGTCCCCGTTGAAGTAGGCATCGTGGATAAAGAAGCTCTCCGGAAAAAAGCGACTCCCTGAACATGGGTGGCCTTCTCGAAATGCGGGATATCCGCAAGGCATATCCTGGAGTCCTTGCGCTCTCGGATGTGCACCTCGATCTGGCCGCCGGAGAGGTGCACTGTCTTGTGGGTGAAAACGGGGCGGGGAAATCCACGCTCATGAAAATTCTTGCCGGGGCGGTGGCGAAGGATTCAGGCACGATCCTGATCGACGGCAAAGCGGTCGAACTGCATACTCCGGCCGATTCTCAGAGGCACGGTATCGGCATGGTGTACCAGGATTTCAAGCTTGTTCCGGAGTTGACGGTTGCGGAGAATATTCTTCTCGGCGATGAGCCGGTAAAGGGGAAGGCACGCCAGGGGCCGTCGCAATCGTGGGGAAGCGTCTTTTCTTTGATCGACTTCAAGAAGATGCATGAGATCGCCCGTAAAGTGCTCGCCCAGCTTGGCGAAGAAATTCCGACGACGGCGCTCATCAGTTCCCTGAGCGTCGCGCAAAGACAAGTCGTGGAAATTGCAAAAGCGCTATCGAGAAAAGTCCGCATCCTCGCGATGGATGAGCCATCCGCCCCTCTCACTGAGAAAGAGCTCAAGAACCTCTTCGCGGTTATCCGTCGACTCAAAACCGAAGGTGTCGGCATCATTTACATTTCCCACCGCCTCGAGGAGATCTTCGAAATTGGCGACAGGCTGACCGTCCTCCGGGACGGAAAATTCATCCATACCTGTCCAGTCTCGCAGGCAGATCGGAGAAGTCTCGTGCGCTGGATGGTGGGGCGCGAGCTCGAGCACGAGTATCCGAAATTGACCTTGCCGCGGGGTCAGGAGATCCTGCGTATAGAACATCTTGACGCCGGGATGTTGCACGACATCACTCTAACGGTGTACCGGAACGAGATACTGGGCCTTGCCGGATTGGTCGGTTCCGGCCGGACCGAACTCGCCCGCGCCATCTTCGGCGCGGACCGGAGGGACCGGGGCGATCTGTTTTTGGAGAACAGCAGAATAGATCCGGCGTCTCCCCGCGAAGCCATCGACCTCGGCATCGGCTTGCTGACAGAGGACCGCAACCGTTACGGTCTCATAATGAATATGAGCGTCAGGGAAAACATCACGCTCTCAAATTTGCAAGAGCTCCTCAGAGGGCCATTTGTGGACCGGAAACGGGAATCTGAAGTGGCGAGGCAATATACCGAGCAACTGCAGATCAAGACGCCCGGGATCGAGCAGGAGGTCGAAAAACTCAGCGGCGGCAACAGGCAAAAGGTAGTGCTCGCCCGGTGGCTTTTCACGAAGTCCAGATTATTGATCTTCGATGAACCGACGTCGGGGATCGACGTCGGCGTAAAGTTTGAGATCTATAATCTGATGAATCGACTGATCGAGCAAGGCATCGGCGTGATCGTCATCTCCTCCGATCTTCCTGAAATTCTGGGAATTTCCGACCGCATCGCCGTGATGTGCGAAGGCCGGTTGGCGGGGATCGTTTCCCGCAGAGATGCAACGCAGGAGAAAGTAATGTTGCTTGCGACCGGCCAGCAGGCGGAGATTGCCGGTGCCGTCTGAAGCGAGGACCGGCGCCCTGCCGAAGCCCATCGGAAAGATCACGGGGGAGTTCGGGATCGGCATCGCCCTATTGATCGAGATCCTGATATTCTCTCAGCTTTCCCCATACTTCCTCACCGCGGATAATATTCTGAATGTTTCTCTCCAGACGTCGATCATCGCGATCATCGCGGTGGGAATGACGTTTGTCATCCTTACGGCGGGGATCGACCTGTCGGTCGGCGCACTGGTTGCCTTCAGCGGTGTGATCGCAACAAGCGTGTTGAAATACCCTCTCCCTCCAGCGCTCGCAATTGGTGCGGCGCTCGTCACTGGGCTCATGGTCGGCGCGCTATCCGGTTTAGTTGCGGGAATGTTTATCACCAAGTTCAGAATTACCCCGTTTATCGTGACGCTCGCGCTCATGACGATCCTTCGGGGGGCGGCGTACATGTATACCGACGGACGGCCGATCTGGGGACTGCCGGAGGAATTCAGCATCCTCGGAAGCAGGCGGGTGCTCGATGTCCCCGTCCCTTCAATCATCATGATCGCCGTGTATCTTCTTGCCTATCTCGTTCTTCATCAGACAAGGTTTGGCCGGCATGTTTATGCGGTTGGCGGGAAACCCGAGGCTGCGAGGCTCTCCGGCATCAACACGAACCGGGTCATCCTGAGCGTCTATGTGATCTGCGGTTTTCTCGCAGCCCTCAGCGGGATTCTCCTCGCATCGCGGATGAACTCAGGCCAGCCGAATGCGGGGCTTATGTATGAGCTCGACGTGATCGCCGCCGTAGTGGTCGGCGGCACGAGTCTATTCGGCGGGAGAGGCTCGATCATCGGAACCTTCATCGGCGCGATGCTCATCGGCGTGCTTCGCAACGGACTCAATCTCATGAATGTCGGATCCTATGTCCAGATGGTCGTGCTGGGTGTCGTCATTTTGCTGGCAGTCCTCTTTGATCAACTGAGGAAGCGGATCGGGGCATGAACTGCTCGCCGGCATTGACCATTTCGCTTCTCCTCGATGATTCATGCCGATACTATCGGCAGCGCCGTGGTTTTTCCATGAAGCATATATTTTGTGTCCTCCTTGCTTTGATGCTTCTTGACACGGCTCCCTTACTCGCCCAGCAGCAGCCACCGTTCATATTCACCGTATATGGCGGTTTGTTCTTTCCATCGAACGAACAGTTTCATGACACTTATAAATCGAACTCCGAGGCGATCTGGGGGGTTGGCGTCTGCCTTCCGGTAGAGCCTCTTGTGTTTATCACCGGTGACATAGCTTTTTTCCGGCCGGAGGCCTCGATGAACGCTCAGGGCGACAGCACCGTCTCGCTCGAGGAAAATTTCATCCACTGGGGCCTCCTGGCCAAACAGCCGCTCGGACAGCAGTTCTTCGTCCGGTTTTCTGGCGGAATGAGTTATGTTACCATCCGGCAGAAATACTCCAGCCCCCGATCTCCCGAACAGACACTCCAGGCGGACAAGAAGGTCGGTTATTACGGGGGCATCGGATTGGAGAAAATGGTGGAGAGCGGAAGGGCCGCGCTCTTCGCCGACATCGTGTATGACTACCGGCGATCGCGTCAAAAGGAGCTCGAGGGAGATTTCGGCGGGGTGCGCCTCGTCGTGGGGTTGCACGTTTTCTTGTTCTGACGTTCGGTTCATTTCTTCAGGTTTTTTATAGGAGGTGAGCAATGAAATCCTTTAACGCCTTTCTTCGTGTGTTCGCTTTGTCATTGCCGCTGGCGATGCCCCTCACGGTAACCGTCGCCCTCAGCGCGCCGACAAACGTTGACAAAGTAGTGAAAGCTCTTGACTCAATGGGAACCGTATCCTACGACGAGTGGAAGGTAAGTCCAGATTTGAAGAACGCGAGGGCAATCACAGGCGATCCGGCAAAACCGGGGTTTGACGATTCAAAATGGGAGAATCTGAAAATCAACCAGTGGATCTATCCCGATTCCTGCTGGATCAGGAAGGAAATCGTGCTGCCGGCTCGCATCCTCGGCCAACCGGTGAGCGGTGCCGTGAAGTTCCTGGTATCCGTCGACGACTTCGGCTATTGCTGGATCAACGGCGAGAGCAAAGGCTACTTCCCCTGGGACGGAGAATTCGAGTTAACCCGCGATGCGAAACCCGGACAGAAGTTTCTGATCGCGATCAAGGCAATCAATACCGGCGGACCGCTCCGCCTGCTGCGCGCTCAGATCGAATCCGAGGCCTCCAAACCGTTCCACAAGCGGATCGAAGATTTTTCACTGAGCTTGCAGGTTGGACAGAAGCTCCTGAGCTTCGATACCTATCAGACCAACGCGCATAAGAAGGAGGACCCCCATATCGACAAATCCACGCTTGATCGCGCCGAAAAGTCGCGTCTGGCGGCTCTGCTTGAATCCCTTGCGGCGAGAGTCAATCTCGATGCGCTTGCCGCCGGATCCGTCGAAAAATTCAGCTCATCCCTGGACGCGGTGCGGACAGAGCTCAAACCGATCGGTGCATTCGCAAAGAGCTTTACGCTCCATTTCGACGCCAACGCTCACATCGACGCGGCGTGGTTGTGGCGTGAAAAGGAAACGATCGAGGTCTGTCACAATACGTTTACTTCAGTCCTGAACATGATGGATGCGCGCCCCGACTTCACCTACACCCAAAGCGCCGCCGCATATCACGATTGGATGGAGCGCTACTATCCGGACGTTTTTTCGAGGATCCAGCAGCGGGTCAAGGATCGACGGTGGGAGGTCGTCGGCGGAATGTGGGTGGAGCCCGATTGCAATCTTCCGTCGGGCGAGTCGTGGGTGAGGCATCTTCTCTATTCCACGCGGTATTTTCTCAAGAAGCTCGGAGCCAAAGTAAAGATCGGATGGAACCCCGATTCGTTCGGTTACAACTGGAACATGCCACAATTCTATTCCAACGCCGAGATCGATGCATTCGTCACGCAGAAAATGGGGTGGAGTGAGAATAATATCTTTCCCTACCATGCCTTCTGGTGGGAGGCGCCCGACGGGTCCCGCGTACTCTGTTATTTTCCGTTCGATTACGTCAACGCGATCGACGAGCCCTTCCGGACCGTCGATCAGCTCCGGCAGTTTGAAGCGAACACCGGCTTCCGCAAAATGCTGATTCTGTTCGGGGTGGGGGACCACGGCGGAGGCCCCTCGAACGAGATGCTCGACCGGATTGACCATCTGAAGACTCTCGACGTATTCCCTGCTATTGAATACGGCACGGCCAATGCATATATCGACTGGCTTCGCCAGAACAACCTCTCCGATCTTCCGGTCTGGAAGGACGAGCTCTACCTGGAGTACCATCAGGGAACGTACACGACCCAGGCGAAAATGAAGGAATCGAACCGGCGGAGCGAGGTTCTCATGACGAATGCGGAAAAATTCTCCGCCATTTCGACGATGTTCGGCGGCACGTATAACAGAAACGACCTCGAGGAGGCGTGGAGAAATGTCCTCTTCAACCAGTTCCACGACCTCCTGCCCGGCTCGGGAATCCGCGAGAACTACATCGACGCCGCGGAGAAGTACAAGGCGGTGGAGGCGATCGGCTCGTTCGAATTGCGAAAAGCATTCAACGAGATCGCGAAACAAATCAACACAGCTTCCGCAAGGAACGGCGCGCCAGTCGTCGTGTTCAACTCCCTCGCCTGGGAGCGAAAGGACATCGGTGTCCTTCAGCTTCCCGAAGGCGATAATACCGATTATGCTCTTTACGACGCGGCCGGAAAGGAGGTTTCCTCGCAGGTGGTTCAGAAGGGAAAATACTCGAGGGAAATGCTCTTTGAGGCGGACCATGTTCCCGCATGCGGGTACAAGGTTTTTGCGCTGCGGAAACAGAAGCCATCGGCTTTGGCGAGCGCTCTGACATCATCGCGCACCGCGTTGGAGAATGAGTACTTCCGTGTGACGATCGATCCCGACTCCGGTTGGGTGAAAAGTATTGTCGATAAGCGAAACGGCAGGGAAATTCTCAAGGGTTACGGCGGAGAGGTTCAACTCTTGGAAGACAGACCGAAGGCGTGGGATGCCTGGAATATCGGACTGACCGGTGTGAAATATCCGACACGACTCCGGAAGATCGAGGTCGCCGAGTCCGGGCCGTTGAGAACGACACTCCGCGTGGTCCGCGATTACCTGAAACCCGGCGTCCGGAAAGACCCGCCAACGCCGGATTATCCGTCGTCGTTCTTCACGCAGGACATCATGCTCTATAAAGGCGTCGATCGAATCGACTTCAAATCCGACGTCGACTGGTGGGAAGAGAAGACCATGATCAAAGTTGCTTTCCCCGTGACGGTGGCCGATACGGCGGCGACGTACGAAATTCCGTACGGAACAATCCGCCGTTCGACCCAGATGCGCACCCGATGGGACAGCGCAAAAGTCGAGGTCCCGGCGCAGCGATGGGCGGATCTTTCGCAGGGAGATTATGGAGTCAGCCTCCTCAATAAATCGAAATACGGCTACGACATTAAAGGCAGCGTCATGCGGCTGTCATTGCTCCGTTCGCCCAGCTGGCCCGACCCGACGGCGGACCGGGGAAAACACTCGATCGAATATTCCCTCTATCCGCACCAGGGAACATGGAAAGAGGCGAAGACAGTCAGGCGCGGATACGAATTCAACAATCCACTGATAGCGGTCGTGGGAGAGAGCCACAAGGGGAAACTCCCCGCGGCCAAATCGTTCTTCAGCCTCTCGCCTCCCAACCTGATTCTCACGACGATCAAGAAGGCCGAAGACTCAGAGGCCTGGGTTGTCCAATGGTACGACGCGGGAGGGGAGGATACTCAGGCTCAACTTACTCTGCCGCAAGAGCCCAAGAAGGTTGTCGTATCAAATTTTCTGGAGGAAGATGGATCGACGATTGCCCATAAGAGCAACACGGTGACGATGCCGACGAAGAAGAATTCGATCGTCACACTGAAGGTCTATTTCTAAGAAGAAATTTGTTTAAGGTTCAATCGAACACTCCGTCACTCACCCGATTCGGTGACCAGGGTGGGACGTCCGAAATTCCATACTTGCGCGAACCTTCGCCTATCTGATGAGCCGGAGCCGGTTGAGAACGTGGTAGGTCGATACGATGACAAGCTCGACCAGCTTTTCGGTTGTCTCGTCGGGATGCAGGTAGAGGTTATTCAGAGCGCAGATTGTCTGAAGCTCCCGCAGGTACCTTCGGATGTCACGGCGATCCGCCTTCGCAATCCATGTGACAAGTTCTTCTTCCAGGTAATCACTGTAGTTCTGAATAAATCGGTCTGCGCGAATCAGACGGCGCGACCGCCGGTGTGCCCGTGAGAACACTTCCTTCAGGTCGAGCGTATACTCCCGAACCCTCGGATCAACCTTTCTCTCAATCTCGAAGTATTCCGCGACGGTCGCCTTAATCCGCTTGTGATTTTTCGACTCGTCGTACCGCACCTTCAGCGGACGGTGCTCGGCGACCCGCTCTTTCCGGAATAATCGATCCACAAAACGCAGCTTTTCCATCGCCCCGGGCCATGCCCGATAGTTCCATTTCCACTTGGAGTCCGGATCCAGCCAGACGGCAAAGGTTTCGGCAAAGTCCTCGTCCGGATGGCGTTGGGCATAGTGCGGGTGACCGATGTAATGGAGATAGCGCACATAGTCTTTGCTGCTGCCGCTGAAGTGGTAGAAGCGCGGATAGCGGACCTTGAATTTTCCGAATAACGATTTCCAGATCTTGCCGGTCCAGAGCTTATATGCGTAGTTGATTGCGTGCCCGGTCTCATGCCGCAGGATCATCAGGAGCTCCATTTTCGAATAGGATACCTGATGCCGCTCCGCAACGCGCCGAAGGTCGTTATTGGCCAGGTAGAAGGGGATCTCGATCGAGCCCGTGCGGTCGATGCAGCCCCAGGGCTCTTCGCCGAAGTAGAAGTGGGGGAAAAACGAGATATGGTTGTGCTTTAGTTCATGCCGGACCTGTATGAGACAGTCGCGCAGGGTGCCGGCAGGACGCAGATCGAGGTCTGCGATTCTCGCATTGAGGATTTGCTGAAATGACAACTCCCGCGCACGGGAGTATTTCCTCGATAGCCGCATGAAATGTTATGGAAGAAGTCGCCCCTGCTTCCTGCTTAAGCAGGCAGGGGCTGTGCGCGTACTGCGGTGCAACTCAAGAAACGCTGGCGCTCTGCGGAGCTTCCGGCTTGACGTTCCCCTTCTTGAGCTTTTTGCCTCCCTCGGTGAACCGAAGTGAATCAGACTTTGCGTGGAGCTTCACCCTGATAATGCTCCCCTGACCAAACTTGTTTCGTAGAATCTCCTCGGCGATCGGATCCTCAATAAACTTTTGCAGTGCCCGCTTGAGCGGCCTCGCACCGAATGCCGGGTCATATCCCTTGTCGACTAAAAACTCTCTCGCCTGTTTGTTCAGATGGATTTTGATCGCGAGCGACGACATGCGCTTTACGAGCTCCTCCATCTGAATGTCGATAATCGTGTTGATGTGCTCCCGCTCCAGATTGTGGAATACGATCGTGTCGTCGATGCGGTTGAGGAACTCCGGATTGAAGACACGCTTCACCGCATCCTCGATCGTGTTTTTCATCGCCTTGTAATTGTCCTTCACCGTATCGAGTCCGAATCCAAAGCCGCCGGTCGCTTTTATGTCGCGGGCGCCGATGTTGGAAGTCATAATCAGGATGGTGTTCTTGAAGTCGACCCTGCGCCCCAGGCTGTCCGTCAGGATGCCGTCATCAAGGACCTGAAGTAAAATATTGAATACATCCGGATGGGCTTTCTCAATCTCATCCAGCAGCACGACCGAGTAGGGCTTGCGGCGAACTTTTTCCGTCAACTGTCCGCCCTCCTCATACCCCACGTATCCCGGAGGCGCTCCCACCAGTCTTGAAACGGTGAACTTCTCCATGTACTCGCTCATGTCGATCCGAATCAGCGCTTCCTCCGAATCGAAGAGGTAGCGGGCCAGCGCTTTGGCCATCTCGGTTTTGCCGACGCCTGTCGGTCCCAGGAAAATGAACGAGCCGATCGGGCGCCGGGGATCCTTCAGACCTGCACGCGTCCGCCGTATCGCCTTGCAGAGTTTTATGATCGCCTCGCTCTGACCGACGATCATTTTTGTCAGCGCCTCTTCCATCTTGAGGAGCTTTTCCGACTCTGACTGTGCGATCTTATTCACCGGGATGCCTGTCATCATCGACACGACATCCGCCATCGTTTCCTCGTTCACCTCATACACCGTTTCCTGAGCCTTCAGCTCCCACTCGCGTTTTGCGATCTCGAGATCGCTCAGATGCTTCTTTTCAAGATCGCGCAGCCGGGCGGCCTCTTCAAAATTCTGGTTCTTGACGACCTGGTTCTTGGACTGGCGAATCTTTTCCACTTCTCCTTCGAGCTCAAGAATCTCCTTCGGGACATGGATGTTCGAGAGGTGGACGCGGGATCCGGCCTCATCCATCACATCGATCGCCTTATCGGGCAGGTAACGGTCGGTAATATAACGGTCGCTCAAGCGGACCGCGCTGTCGAGAGACAGATCGGAATATCGGATGTTGTGGTGCTCCTCGTACTTATGTTTGATATTCCGCAGAATCTGGATCGTTTCATCGACGGTGGTCGGATCGACCATAATCTTCTGGAATCGCCGGTCCAACGCTCCGTCCTTTTCGATATACTGGCGATATTCGTCGAGCGTAGTCGCGCCGATGCACTGCAGGTCTCCGCGCGCGAGGGCGGGTTTGAACATATTCGAGGCATCCAGCGATCCCGATGCGCCGCCGGCGCCGACGATCGTATGGAGCTCATCGATGAACAGAATTACGTCCTTTGCTTTTTCGAGCTCATTCATGACCGCTTTCATGCGCTCTTCGAACTGGCCGCGGTACTTCGTGCCCGCGACGAGGGCGGCGAGGTCGAGCGTGACCACGCGTTTATCGTGGAGCACACGCGAGACTTTCTTCTGCACGATGCGAAGGGCAAGCCCCTCAGCAATCGCGGTCTTTCCGACGCCCGGTTCTCCGATCAGAACCGGGTTGTTCTTCTTCCTTCTGCTCAAAACCTGTGCGACACGCTCGATTTCCTTCTCCCGTCCGACGATGGGATCGAGTTTGTCTTCCATCGCAAGCTTCGTAAGGTCGCGCCCGAAGTTATCCAAAACCGGTGTCTTTGATTTCTCGGCGCGCCGCTCGGTAGCCGTCGCTGCAGGCGGGCTCGATGGTTTCCCGCTGATGATGTTATCCAACTCATTTCGGACGACATCGTAATGGACATTGAACTGGTGCAGGATCTGCGCCGCGATATTGTCGTCGTCGCGCAGGAGTGAGAGAAGAAGATGTTCGGTTCCGATGACGTCGGATTTATAAAGCTTTGCCTCCAGGTACGTAATCTTAAGGACTTTTTCCGCCTGCTTTGTGAGCGGAATGTTGCCGATCGTCAGCGTTCCGCCGGAGGTCCGCACGGTATCTTCGATCGCTTTCTTCAACTTGTAGAGATCCACCCCGAGGTTGCGGAGGATCTTGACAGCGATTCCCTCGCCTTCCCGGATCACTCCGAGGAGCAGGTGTTCGGTGCCGATGTAATCATGTCCGAGCCGCAGGGCTTCTTCCCTGCTGAGACGAATAACATCCTGAACCCGGTTTGAGAAATTTCCTTCCATTATTCGTTACCTCTGGTGGGGGGTCATCAAGTGTTTGATTCTATTTATCATAAACGATTCGCGTTCAAGTTGTCCCATCATTCCTCCTTTAATATACCTAAAAGGTCAAGATTAGTCAAGAAACAGTAGATTGACTTTCGGGGTGGATTTATCTATATTTTTTTATCGCCGTCGTATCCGCCCCTCGGCAGAGTCTAACTTTAACGAAATCTCCTAATTAGAAGCTGCCCAAGTCACTTGCACATTCCACAGTAGCTCAATGGTAGAGCATCCGGCTGTTAACCGGAGGGTTGCAGGTTCGAGCCCTGCCTGTGGAGCCAAGAACCCGAAAGGCTTGCCTATAACCGAATTCGGGTTTACCTTGAACGGTGGAGGGATCTGTTATGAAGACTCGATATTTCGTCCCCATCATCAGTGCTGCTCTTGCCTTGTTACCGATTCTAGCTCCCGCCCAGAATAGATTCAGCTTGGAAATCTTCGGTGGAAGAACATACCACCCTGGACACGGGCACACAATTACTGGTTGGGATGACGGCTGGACGGTCGGCCTGGGAATCAGCTATGCGATATTACCCGGCTTCTTGTTAACCGCAAACGAATCGTTTTCAAACTTTCTCTTCACGCCCCGAACGATCTACCCACTAATGATGATGGCTCAACGACGAGCCAGCGAAAGGGGAGTTACGAGTATATTTGGTCCAATCGGCGTCCACGGAGATAACACGCAAATGAATCGGACTGCGATCGGCGTGCGAATAACATCAACCCAAACCTCAGTCAGGCCGTTCCTGTCTCTTGAGACAGGTTTTACTGAGCTTCATGTGGGGAAAATTCAGGAGGAGTGGCCGCGGAATCCGGGAGAAATCCCCAACCCGGGACACGAAAACGGGCCGGTTGGTTCGACATTAACCAACGGATTCGGCTCGATCGGTTTTGGAATTTTCGCCCCCTTGAACACGAGCATCAGCCTGATAGTCGAAAGCAAGTGGTTCGATACCTGGAATAACGGCAGCTCATACTTTCCCGTGACTGCGGCTGTTTCAATCCAGCTTTGATCACCCCCTCCCGCGGCAGTTCCCAGCGGATTTACAAGAATTGACCTGTTCTGACTTCCACAAGGGACGCGAACCATTGCATCGTGCCGAAGGCACCGGAGAGAATCGTTCTGCAGCCGGCGCAGGAAGAGGCTAGGTCAGTGACCTTACCCCGTCTGTTTCCCGCTGCAGCAGCCTTAACCATGCTCCTGTCCTATCAGTCACCGGGACAAATAGATACGACACTGAAAGACTTCTTTCCTCTTCGAACCGGCAACGTGTGGCAATATCGAAATGAGGATAGTGTCTTGTCAACCGGCCGGGTCGGTGTTGCCGATACCCTCATGCCAAACGGTCAACGCTACTATGGCCTTGGAGCGCCGAACGCTTCCCCCGGCGGATACGCATATGTCCGGATCGACAGTCTGCTCAGAGTTCAATACTTCTCGCCGTACTTGTCCGGTAACTGCGGCGGAGAAAACAGCGAGTCAAACATCTATCGGCTGAACGAGCCGGCCGGAGCGGTCTGGAGGATATGTGAAAATATTGTGGCAACGCGCTGCCGTCCCTGGTTCATGCGTTTTGACGGGATCTCCAGGGCCGCCATTTTTGGCAAGCCGCGCCAGGTCATGCGGTTTACGCCAGGAGCTTATTGTCCGCAGACGGGAGATACAGTGTGGTACCCGGTCAATTGGTTGCTGGTGAGAGGTATCGGCATTTATCACGAGGAAACATTGGAGAAGACGCATTCACAGTTGACCGGCGCAATGATCAACGGTGTACAGTACGGGAGGGTTGTTTCTTTATCAATCAATTCGCCGCAGAAGTAGCGGAAGCGGTTCGATCGGACTACACTCTTTCGATCTCAGCTACCGGAGGAGTGATCGATCTCACCATTCAAGGTGGCCAACCGTGTCCCGGTCGATGATGACAATGCAGGTCGTATTCTCGTCCGCCATGTAGGACTTGTCATCCTGTAACATCGCCGTAACAGTATGGCCCCGATACATCCCGCTCATTCGCTTCCCGAGCCGGAATAAACCCATCGAAGACGCGCAGACCGTCGACTCGTTGATCTTGATCTCCATATCGCCGGTAACATCGTTCCTCTCCGTCTTAATACTCCACGTCGAATCCGCTGAACCCGCCGGAAGGTACTTGAGCGCGTGTGTGCCCGAACTGCAGCCTGCGCAAATAACCGCAGACGCAGCGATGATCAAGAAGTGATTCATGAGTCGTCGAAGTATAGGTTGACAATGAGCGAGCATGAGGTGTCCTCAGGGCGTCTGATCGGTCTTCGGAATCAACACCCACGTCTGTAATAGTACAAACCCATAACGACAAAAACAACCGCCTGGAAGACTCATGCACATTGCAAGGGATACTTAAGTGCTATGAGCGCCTCGGATTCGAGCGATGCAACCCACTGGCTACGCTTACGAAACTTGCCTTTTGCAAGATCGCTTTTTCGAAAACCTCCTATTTCGCATTGAATTCTGATTGGCACATCTGTTGTAATACCGATCAACAGAAGTTCATAAGGAGGGCCACGCCATGAACACCGTGCCAAGCCGTTTCCCCACCGCTTTTCTCTTCATTCTCATATCTGTCAGTTGCCAATCCGACCGCAGCACCGGAGGGCAACCCACTCCCGTGAGAATTCAAAGGGCAGCGTTATTAGTGCCACCTCCCTCTGCTCCTTCCTTCGCACCGATGAGTATCGCGCAACCGATGATTTCGTATCCTGGCTCTGCCGCCCGAAATCGGCAACTGGCGGGTCAGGAAATTCGTCCCCGGATGACTATCATGACGGGAGAACTTGATCTGGAGGTACAGGATTATAGCGCCGCACTCACCACGATTAAAGCGATCGCGTCAGTAAGTCGTGGCTTCGTCGTTTATTCAGTCGCAAATCAAACTGCGGGTGATCGGAGCGGAACGAGGTCCGGCGAAGCCACACTCCGCATTCCCTCTCCCAAGTTCGACGAGTCGTTGGCGCGCATAAAGGCCGTAGCCAGCAGGGTTGAGCGCGAGACAATTCGGGGAAATGACGTGACCGAAGAATACTACGATGCAGCTGCTCGCTTGCTTAACAAGCAGAAGGCCGAATCACAGTACCAAAAAATTCTCAAACGATCGAGGACCGTCAAAGAAATCCTGGAAGTGGAAGAAGTTCTGTCGAGGGTCCGGGAAGAAATCGAACAGCTCACCGGCCGTAAGAAATACCTGGCGGACCAAATCGAACAGTCAAGCATCCTCGTCAAACTGCACGAACCGCAGGCGTTTATAGTTCAGGAGCCAGGTTTCGGCGCCAAACTGACAATCGGATTTCAGAGGGGCCTTCGGGGATTCGCCGACATTACGAGCCTGCTTGTCACGCTTCTTGTTGGGCTAGGGCCACATGTAGCTATCGCCGTGTCGGGTCTGTATTGGCTTGTGCGGATGGGCCGTTCCAGATCGGAGAGAAAGACAATGTCTCAACCGATCCCATAAAAGAACCCGACCCGCGGGTGCAGGTCGGGATTCTTTTTTTGCTCCAAAGGCGGGAGCTTGCGTTACTAGTTCGATCCGCCCCTCTTAGTCATCGTTGTCCCGTCCCCCGTGATTGCCATGATGGTTACCGTGTTCACCGTTGTCTCCGTCCGATTCATGCCAGTCTCGTCCATGGTTTGACCGATATCTCCCGTAGATCGAGCGGAAGCTTTCGCCATGTGACCGCCATCTGATCACTTCGGGCGCGCTGAAGCCGCAGCGTCCGCGCATCCAGCGGGCGTTGACAGAGGTGATGATGTCGTCATCCGAAAGATACGATCTTTTCCACCCGTGCCGGCCTTGATGTTTGTAATAACCATAAGCGTTTCCGTAGGGCGGGCCTGAGACCCCGTAGCCATCGGCAGAGTACGCATCTGGTCCAACACCGCAGCGGGTGGAAATGTCCATCCAGCTCTCTCCTTCCAGCCTCATCTGCGCAATTTCAGAGGGTTCATACTCGGAATGCCGTGCTATATAATAGACAACCGGGATCTCATCTTCGGGAATTCCCCGGTCGCGGACGACCACGATTTCCCGCACAGGGACGCGGTAATAGTCGCCGATCGCAAAGTAGAAATTCCCTACCTCACCGTTTTGTATGTCGAGACCTAACCGGGCCTGTGCCTCTGTCCGGTTTGACGGTACCAGGACCGCCGCTGCAAAAACGCAGAGACCGACTATTGTGGTGCGCATCGTGCTTCTCCTTTCAATCGTTTCGTTATTTCCCGTTTCAATAGCTACAAAGCCCGTGCCAGGGGCAGCTTTGATGTTGATCGCGCGCAAAAGGAGATGGGAGATCGAGGGGACAGGGGACGCCTGTTTGGCGGGTAGGTCAGCGTGGGAAAGAAAAAGGACAGGGCGGGGGAAAATTATTGAGAAAAGGGAAACTTTGAAGGTGAGTCAAAACTCGTCGGGTGCAAGGGCAAAAAATTAAGAGCAATGCACAAGTTCATCGAGGACATAAAAAAGGGGAGGAGGTTCGCTCCGCCCCTTTATTGCAATACTCTATCCTCCCGCCAGCGGACTCACATTCTTCCGTTCCCGCATTGGCGGGAACGGAAACGAGTCCCGGGCACCGGGATTATTTCAGAAGAACCATCTTCTTCACGCTCACGTAATTTCCAGCGTGCAGGCGGTAGAAGTAAAGTCCGCTTGCGAGGCGGGAAGCGTCGAATTGTATCGACTGTACTCCGGCATCAAGATGTTGAGCGGTCAATAGAGACGCAACTTCCTGACCCAGGATATTATAGACTTTGAGCGTGACATCGGCGGCAACCGGCAATTCAAATCCGACGGTTGTCGAAGGATTGAACGGATTCGGATAATTCTGATGGAGTGCAAACTCCTTCGGCAGTTGTCCGGGTTGAGCGCTCAAGACCAATTGGCCCGGGGCGGAAGCGATCCGCATCGACCCGTTCCCGCTCATGGCCGCAGACACCGCACCGCTCCGATCCTTCAACGAGTACGCGGCGTTGCCGGAATGGATGGACCAACTTACCGTCAGAGGCGCCGCCGCCGATTGCAGCGTAATCAGATACTCCGCTCCATGCTGCATGGAGGCGGGGTGAAATTGCACAAGCCCCTGTCCACTGAACCGGATATCGAATGCTTCTGCCGGCGGGAGCGGAGGCAGCTGATAGGCATTTGCATCGACCGTGGCGGTTTGGCCGCCGAAGTACAAGGTCTGCGAATTCCCCGCTGCGTCTTTGATCGTCAGGGAATTCAACGCCGAAAGAGCGAGGGTGGAGTTTTCCGACGCCTTGGGTGTCGCGCCGCCGGCATTCAGTGTCATGGAACCGCCGGCCGATGACTTCACCCAGTAACCTTTGCCCGGGTCGATCGAGGTCGCTGCGGTGTATCCTCTAAAGTATGTGAAGAAGTGCGTCGACAAAATCCCGGGAGGGTTGGTTGCCACGGCGGATGTTCCGACTGAGGCGGAAAGTGAGCCCACGAGATTCCACCCCGGACTCAGCGTCACGGTCTGACTTGTTCTCTGTGCGCCGGAAATACTGAACACCTGTGCAGCGGAGAATCTCAACCAGTAACCGGAACTGTAATCCAGCACATCGTTCAGGACATAACTCGACCCGTTGTATCCAAATGCCGCGGAAGTCGCACTCGGAAACACGGCACTCCGGTGCGCATCTGCCACAGTCACCGGGAGCGAAACGAGGTTCCACTGCGGCTGGATATTCATCACCTGCCCCGAGCCTCCGCCTGCGTCGCTCAGCAGCGCGTTCACAGTGGTCTTCGTCGGTGTGCCGTTCATGTAAGCGAGATAAGTTCCGGCATTTGCGGATGCTTTCCCCGGCTTTTGAAACAGGACGGTGTAACTACCCGTCGCCCGACCCGTCACGAGGTACGATCCGTCGGCGCGGCTGATCGAAGATCCTACGGGCATGCCGTTGTGGTCGAGGATCGTTACAATTGCGCCTACGATGGGACTGGAAGCGGCGGGAGCCGATCCGCCTGATGAAGGCGATGATACCTCTCCATCGACACTGTTCAATCCATCCGCGGAATCCCGAGAAATGTAAATGTTGATTCCGCTGACGAGACTGCCCGTGACTGCCACAGCCGCCGCGCTGTCCATCGACGGCGTTCCACCCGAACCATTATAGAAGGTGGGGTTGAAATCATCCTTCTTAGCGAGAACGATATAGGATCCACCCGGCAAGTGGCTCAACTCATAGTTCCCGGCCGAATCGCTTCGAGTAAAGGCGACGAAACCGGTAAAATGACCTGTGCCGTCTTTCTGGAATCCCAGAACATGACTCTTCACACCCGTACTGTCGGATGCCTTCCGAATCGTCCCGCCGATGGCTCCGGTACCGGTCGGGACCGGAGAGAGGCTGAAATCTATTCCGGTCATGTCGCTTGCAAGGGCAATGCGGTCGGCCTCGAGGGGGTTAGTCTTATGATTCCAGAATTGCGGCAAGAATCCTTCCGCCATTGCACCGACGATGTACGTGCCACCTCGCAACCTGAGGAGATAATGGCCCGCGCTGTCGGTCTCCACACCATCCTGGTCCCCATGATCTCCTTCCCCATCGTGATGATCATCGAACTCGCCATCACCGGAGGAACTGTCATGGTCAGCGCGCGAGGCGAAGACCTTCGCCCCGTGAATGGGGTGCGACCCCGCATCCATAACGGTCCCGGTCAGAGTGAAACGGTTATGAGTGGTATCTCTTCGATGGAGCGTGAAATTGACCGTAACGCTGCCGTTTTCGGGCACGACTACAGGCGTGGCATCCGCGAGTCGCGCCGCGCCGTTATACCATTGGGAAGCATAGACTTCGTCCTCCGTTCTTGCGCGAACAAAATAGGTTGCCGGATTGACGGCGGGGAAACTGTAATGCCCCACGCTGTCGGTGTGGGTCCGCATAACGAAATCACCTTGAGTGACTCCAAATAATTTTATGATCACTCCCCCCAGCGCCGTTCCGCCGTCATTATGGACAGTTCCCACAACGCTGCCGGGAGGTCCTGAGAAGACGGACAATCGATATTCCTGCTCTGCTTCTCCCTCGCGTCCATCACAGGGTCGAGCCTCTATCCCAATATCAAACTCCCCCGCCGAATCGGGAGTCCATGCAACGAGTCCCGTCGAATCATTGATCGTCATGCCCGCGGGGGCGTCCTCCTGCAGACGGAAACACACCTTAACGCCTGCCGGATTTGTCGTTACGTTGGCATCGTATTGGTAGAGAGTATGAACGGTGGCGACGCGCCCAGGCTCGCTGGTAAATGTTATGTCGACATGCGTCGAGTCATTGGTGCTGTCGGTGAAGACCTCGACGATATTTGAGGGAAAACTCTCGGCGGTATCATGATACATCGCCGTCACGGCGTAATGGTAATTCGTATGCAGTACCACCGTGTTGTCATCGTACGCAGTGTCATGTGTGGTGGCTATCTTCGATGGAATATGCTCATCACTGTTCCGGTATATATTATAGAAGGAAGGGGCCGTCGGAGATTCAGGCCGGTTCCAATTCAGCGAGACAATGTTATTGTGAAACGTTCCCTGAAGGTGACGAGGGGCTCCGTCTGCGAAAACGAGAGTGGGTACAATCAAGCATACAAACAAGAATGCGAAAGCCTTAGAGATGTTCTTCATCGCGGATTATCCTCCTGGTTAAAGCGTCGGTTAACTGGGGTTATGGCGTTCAATCTATCAAAGGTTCGATGAAAAGTCAACAGCGCGGGGAATTACTTTTTTTTAATGCAAAGATCCTTACGGTAAAATATCCCGATGGTTGAATGAGATCTCACCCGCGCAAACACGTAAATCATCCCCTATTGAAATTCTCCCCCCAATTTCTATATTGATGCAGTGTCCGTACCCCAGGGCCACAAGCACAACCTTCACCCCACCCCTTCATGCCATTCGTAGTCCGCGCAGCTAAGATCGTCACCGGGAACGTAAACGGCGACGTTATTGACGATGCAGGGGTCCTGATCGAGGGCAACCGCATCTCCGGTATTGTTCCTGGAAGTGACATGGGGCGATTCCGGCCTCAGGAGATCGTTGATGCCGGCGAGCGCATCGCGATCCCCGGATTCATCCAGACGCATATTCACCTCTGCCAGACCCTGTTTCGGGGCCTGGCGGACGACCTTGAGCTTCTGGACTGGCTGCAGGCAAAAATATTCCCCCTGGAGGCCGCCCACAACCAGGATTCGATGCATTCCTCGGCGATGCTGGGCGTTGCCGAGCTGATCCGGGGCGGCACGACAACGATTCTCGATATGGGCAGCATGAATCATGAGGAGGAGGTCATCCGGGCCGTCGGAGAGGCCGGATTGAGGGCATTCGTCGGAAAGGCGATGATGGATGTGAACGATTCCTACCCGAAGCTCAAAGAGTCCACGAAAGCATCGCTTGCATCAACCCGCGAACTTGCCGAACGATGGCATAATTCCTATGATGGCCGGATAAAGTACGCGGTCGCACCGCGCTTCGTGCTATCCTGCACCGACGGGCTCATGAAGGAAGCCTTCGCGATGACCGCGGGACTTGAAGGCGCGCTTTTCCATACACACGCCTCGGAAAACAAACGGGAGGTGAAGGCGGTCCGTGATCGTTGCAAGATGGACAACGTCGAGTACCTCCATCACCTCGGCCTGCTTTCTAATAAATCCTGCCTCGCGCATTGTGTTCATCTCAACGAGAAAGAAGTGAACCTGCTGAAGCAGACCCGGGCGAACGTGGCACACTGCCCCACATCGAACTTGAAACTGGCCTCCGGAATAGCTAACATTCAACACTATGTCGACGAGGGAATTAATGTCGCGCTTGGCGCCGACGGTGCTCCGTGCAACAACAATCTGAACATCTTCCAGGAGATGCGGCTGGCGTCGCTGCTGCAGAAACCCACCCACGGGGCGGACGCAATGCCTGCGGCGAGAGTCTTCCGCATGGCGACCCACGACGGGGCGAAGGCGCTCGGCCTCGATCATGAAATCGGGAGCATCGAAACGGGGAAGAAGGCGGATCTTGTACTACTCGATCTCGAGCGCGTTTGGAATCCGGTAACTTCGGACTCGGCGGAAGCGCTCTATTCCTCGATCGTCTATTCAGCCGGACCCGAGAATGTCGATTCGGTGATGATCGACGGAACATGGGTCTACCGCAGTGGGGAATACGCGACGCTTGACAAAGGAGCGATTCTACACGAAGGCCGGAAGCAGCTAAAGGATCTTTTGAATCGACTTTGAGAGGCGCCATGCAATCCACGGTTTCCTTTGTCCTCGATGGCGAGCTTCACTCGATAGACTTTCGGGCGCCCACGCGTCTGGATCCGACCACTACCGTTCTGAATTATCTCCGCGGCGTCCCCGGCCACAAGGGCGTGAAGGAAGGGTGCGCCGAAGGGGACTGCGGGGCCTGCACGCTCGTCCTGGGCGAACTCGGCGCCGGTGACCGGATTCGTTACCGGTCGATAGATTCCTGCCTCGTTTTTCTTCCCATGCTGCACGGAAAGCAATTGATCACAGTTGAAAATCTTCGGGGGAAGTCGGATCAGCTTCATCCCGTTCAGCAGGCGATGGTGGAGACAAACGGAAGCCAGTGCGGTTATTGCACGCCCGGATTCGTCATGTCGCTTTTCTCGCTCTACAAGAATTCCAACAAACCCTCCCGGGAGGCGATCGATGATTGCCTTACGGGAAATCTCTGCCGCTGCACCGGATATAAACCGATCATCGAGGCCGCGGCGAAATCGTGCGTCGACGGCGGGATCGACCATTTTACCCCCGATGAATCCCGAATTTCACAGCTTCTAAAGACGATATCGCAGGAGTCGGTGCGCATCGAAACGGACCGGCAGCGCTATCTCCGTCCGGCGACTCTCGCGGAGGCGATCTCGCTCAAGCATCAGCACTCCGCCGCAATTGTGATCTGCGGGGCGACCGATATCGCCCTGCGTGTGACCAAGGGTCATGAGCTTCTGGGTGAGATCATCGATCTGTCCGATGTCCCCGAGCTCAAGACGATCAACGAAAGCGCTTCGTCGATCTCGATCGGCGCCGGGGCCTCATTCTCCGAGATCATGCCGAGGATCGAGGCCGGTTTCCCCGCCCTTCACGCGATGCTTGCGGTTTTCGGTTCCCAGCAAATCCGAAACCTCGCGACTCTCGGGGGCAATCTCGGGACTGCTTCTCCGATCGGAGATACGCTTCCGGTGCTGATGGCCTACGATGCGAGGGTTGTGCTGGAGAGTCTCAACGGGCTGAGGGAAATTCCGATTGATCAGTTCATAGTCAGTTACCGCAAGACGATGCGGAAAGAGGATGAGATCATTACATCGGTCATCATCCCGAAGCTTACGCCCCCCGCGATCGTGAAATCCTACAAGGTGTCGAAGAGAAAAGACCTGGACATATCGACAGTGAGCGGCGGATTCCGGCTGGAGGTGAACCGGCGCCGTGAAGTAACGCGGCTCGTGGCGGCCTATGGCGGCATGGCCGATCGCGTGAAGCGGGCAGAGAGCGTCGAACAGTTCTGCCTCGGAAAAGGATGGGAGCGGGAAACGGTCGAACGGGCTTTGCCGTTGATCGACAGCGCCTTCTCGCCGATATCCGACGCACGGGCGGGATCGGAAATGCGCCGAATTGCGGCGAGAAACTTGCTTCTGAAATTCTGGTGGGAAACCTCCGCGAACGGGAGCAACGGGTGAAGAAAAGAAGTTCGAATGGCCGCGGAGCCAGACCGGCAATGAGTAGGAACAATCGCCCGGAACCTAAGAAAACGGTTGACGGGGGAATCCCTCACGAGAGCGCCGAGCTGCACGTCTCCGGCGAGGCCGTCTATGTCGACGACATGCTTGTTGATGACCGGCTTCTTGTGGGGCGTGTCGTCTACAGCCCTCATGCGCACGCCAAGATTCAAAGGTTCGATCTCCACAAGGCGAAGAAGGCGCCCGGCGTCCATGCGGTGCTTTGCCACACAGACATCCCGGGCCACAACCAGATGGGCCCTGTCGTTAAGGACGAACTCTGTCTGGCGGTGGAGGAGGTGACGTTCATCGGCCAGGGGATCTTTCTCATCGCAGCAGAGACCGAAGAAGAGTGCATCGAAGCTGAAAAGCTGATCGATGTGGTTTACGAGGAGCTGGATCCGATTCTGTCGATCGAAGACGCAATCAGCAAGAATCATCCGATGGGAGCTCCCGCGAAAATCGAACGCGGGAATACCGGCGCGGCGCTCAAGTCTTCCCGCCATCGCATCACAGGCGAGCTGAGAACCGGCGCGCAGGAGCACTGGTACCTCGAGTCGCAGGTGTGCCTCTGCATCCCGGGTGAGGGGAGGGAGATCAAAGTATTCAGCTCCACGCAGCACCCTTCCGAAACTCAGGCATTGATTGCGGAACTGCTCGGCCTCGGCAAGAACGAGGTGGTGGTTGAAGTCAGAAGAATGGGGGGAGCGTTCGGCGGGAAAGAAACGCAGGCGAATCATACGGCCTGCTGGGCGGCGCTGCTCTGCAAGGCGACAAAGCGCCCCGTCAAGATCCGGCTCTTTCGCGATGACGACATGAAAATAACCGGCAAGCGCCACCGTTTTCTCACGCGCTACGAGGCGGGATTCGACGATGAAGGCCGGATCAAGGCGGTCAAATTCGAACTCAATTCCGACGGCGGAGCCACGGTTGATCTCTCGTTTGCCATCATGCAGCGTGCGATGCTGCACGTGGACAATGCCTATTATATTCCGAACCTGTCCGTCATCGGGCGCGTCTGGAAAACAAATCTTCCCTCCAACACTGCGTTTCGGGGATTCGGCGGCCCGCAGGGGATGGCTGCGATCGAAACCGTTATCGATCGCATCGCCCGAATGTTGAAAAAAGATCCCGCAGAAATCCGGCTCAGGAATTTCTACGGGTTAAACCGAAACAATGTCACGCACTACGGCGAGACCGTCGAGCATAACCGGCTGCAGATGATTTACAAGCAACTTATGAAGTCTTCGGAATACGGCCGAAGGAGAAAGGCCGTGAACGAGTTCAATGCTTCGAATGAGTTTTTCAAGAAGGGGATTGCGATCACCCCCGTCAAATTCGGCATCTCATTCACGACCTCGTTCCTCAATCAAGCCGGGGCGCTCGTGCTTATTTATAAAGACGGGACAATCCTTGTGAACCACGGCGGGACCGAGATGGGCCAGGGACTGCACACAAAGATCCGGCAGATAGCCGGTGCGGAGTTTGGCGTGAGGCTGGAACGTGTAAAAGTCAATGCGACCGATACCTCCAAGATACCCAATACCTCCGCGACGGCGGCATCGGCTGGAACGGATCTCAACGGGATGGCGGTCAAGAACGCGATCGACATCCTGAAATCCAGAATCGCGGAGTCGATCGCGCAGCTCTTCACAGAGAAGAATTCCGGAGCTCCATCATCCCCGGGGGCGATCATATTTAAAAACGATTCCATCTTCGACTCAAGGCATCCTTCGAGGTCGATTTCGTTGACGGACGCTATGCCGCTGCTGCACCTCCGTCAGGTCAGCCTCAGCGCCGCTGGCTTTTATAAAACGCCGGCCATTGGCTGGGACAAGGAGAAAGGGCGTGGCAAGCCGTTCCATTACTTCGCCTTTGGGATGGCGGTCACGGAGGTCTTGATCGACACGCTGACGGGCCGTCACACGATCCTGCGCGCCGATATACTTCACGATGTCGGCGATTCACTCAACCCGGGAATCGACCTTGGGCAGGTGGAAGGGGGCTACGTGCAGGGCGTGGGATGGTGCACGACCGAAGAAGTAAAATGGGACGATCGGGGAAATCTGTTGACCCATTCTCCGGACACTTACAAAATACCTTCCGTCCAGGATATTCCAAAGGATTTCAGAACCGCACTGCTGCAAGGGGTTCCGAATACGAGCGCAATCCGAAGGAGCAAGGCGGTCGCGGAACCTCCACTCATGCTCGCCCTCTCGGCCTGGCTCGCAATAAAAGACGCGATCTCGGCAATCGGCAACCATCAATTCGAGCCGGAGTTTTCGCTCCCGGCCACGAATGAGGTGATTCTGCTTTCAGTAGAAAGATTGAAGCAGCAGATGCGCGCCGCTTCTTCAAACCGAATGCGGGCTCCGGCCAGGATCAACCGAGCGTTAAAGCCCGCAACTGCTCACCGGTGACATCTTCCTCAATGGCATTTATCCTTCGGAGCCGGCGCGTCGTCACGCCGGAAGGCATCAGAGACGCCGGGGTCCTCGTGCGGAAGGGCAGGATCGCAGATATCCACAGCCCCGATAAAATCCCCTCGAACATCGACGTGGAGGATGTCGGAAATTACGTTCTCATGCCGGGCATTGTGGACACGCATGTTCATATTAACGAGCCCGGCCGGACCGAGTGGGAGGGGTTCGAGACCGCAACGAAGGCTGCCGCCGCGGGGGGAATTACCTCACTCGTCGACATGCCGCTGAATAGCTCGCCTGTCACCACGACGCTCGACGCGTTTAAACAGAAACTCGCGGCGGCGGATGGAAAATTGCACGTCGACTGCGCATTCTATGCGGGTCTCATTCCGGGTAGTCTCGAGAATCTTGAGCCGCTCCTCGACGCCGGCGTGCTCGGTGTCAAAGCGTTCCTGATCGATTCCGGGATCGACGAATTCCCCAACGTGAGCGAGGCTGACCTTCGAGCTGCGATGCCGGCCATCGCCCGGAGGCAGATGCCCCTTCTTGTCCATTGCGAACTCGGTTCACCGGCGCCCGGTTCAGCAAAGATTTCGCGGTACCGCGACTATCTTTCTTCTCGCCCGCCTGAGTGGGAGTCCGATGCGATCCGGCTGATGATCGGCCTCTGCCGGGAATACGCTTGCAAAGTCCACATCGTTCACGTATCTTCAGCGGACTCCCTTCCGCAGTTGGAGCAGGCCCGGGGCGCGGGTCTCCACTTGAGTACCGAGACATGCCCGCATTATCTTTATTTCGCGGCCGAAGAAATTCCGGATGGCGACACCCGGTTCAAATGTGCGCCGCCGATCCGGGGGCGGGACAATCGTGAACGAGTCTGGAACGGGTTGAGACAGGGCGTGATCGACTTTATCGTCTCCGATCATTCGCCTTCAAATCCAGCCCTCAAATGTCTTGAAACAGGCGACTTTCAAAAGGCATGGGGCGGAATATCTTCATTGCAACTGGGGTTGCCGATCGTCTGGACGGAAGCTTCGAAACGCGGGTTTTCGTTACGCAACATCGCCGCGTGGATGTGCGAGCGACCGGCGCAATTCGCGGGGCTGGGAAAGAAGAAGGGGAAAATCGCCGTCGGTTATGACGCAGATCTCATCGTATGGAATCCGGAGGAAAAATTCACGGTCCGGGGATCGGAGCTTTTCCATCGACACAAGATGACTCCCTACGAGGGAAAGAAGCTGCTGGGCGTTGTGCGGAAGACCTTTCTCCGCGGAAGAAAGATCTATGAAAAGAATTCGTTCGTGGGCGAGCCGATGGGTTCGGTGATTCTAAGAAATGGGCGTGACATATAGTGATGAACGAGACACCTCAGATTGACTCTGGCCCGCCTCCCGGGCTGGTCGATCTTGCCGCCGGTCGGTCAGGCGGGGGCGTCCTCCTGGCGAATGATGAGTTCTTTGCGCCGAAGGAAAACCTCATCAAGCCGGGTCGGGGAGTCTTTGTTCCGGACAAATACACCGACCGGGGCAAGTGGATGGATGGCTGGGAGACGCGGCGGAGAAGGACGCCCGGTCACGACTGGTGCATCGTCAGGCTCGGTGTCCCCGGCATCATCCGGCATGTCGATATCGATACGAATCATTTCCTCGGGAATCATCCGCCGGCTGCCTCGCTCGATGCAGTTTCACTCGAAGGGGATTCCGCCAAGAACCTCCCCTCGCTCGAAATGGCCAAGTGGGCCGGGATCATCCCGCAGTCGCCCATCAATCCCGGCTCGCAGAATTTGTTTGACGTAAGCGATCTCCGCCGGTGGACGCATGTCCGGTTGAACATTTTTCCTGACGGGGGTGTCGCGAGGCTGCGAATTTACGGCACAGTGGTTCCGGACTGGACCCGCTATCCGGCGGAAACCCTCGTCGATCTTGCCGCCATCGAAAATGGCGGAGTCGCCCTGGCGTGCAGCGACATGTTTTTCAGTTCGATGAACAATCTGATCATGCCCGGAGCCCCGCTTAACATGGGAGATGGCTGGGAAACAAAGCGAAGACGCGGTCCCGGAAACGACTGGATTATTCTTCAATTGGGAGCGGCCGGAATCGTGAAAAAGATCGAAGTCGACACGACCCACTTTAAGGGAAACTATCCGGACACGTGTTCCGTTGAGGGCTGTTATCTCTCAGATCGGAGGCGGCAGGCTATTACCGATCTACAGATTGTATGGAAGGAGGTTCTTTCAAACTCAAAGCTCGCCGCTCACACCCGGCACGTCTTCGAGAGGGAGCTCTCAGAGGCAGGTCCCATAACACACGTTCGGCTGAATATCTATCCGGATGGTGGCGTGGGCCGGCTCAGGATCTGGGGAGTGCGGAGTCCATCGAAGGCCTGAACTCGTGCAATAACGGTGCACCGCGGCTCCAGACATTCGGACCGCACGTATCATGACGCTTGACCGGCTCAATTCTCTTCCCGCAGCAGAAGCCCATTCCGAGTTCCTCCGTTGCTGCGGTTCTGACCGCTGGGCGGGCGCAATGACAGCCCGGAGGCCGTTTTCTTCCAGGGAAAACTTGCTCCAAATCGCGGACGAACTGTGGAAAAGTATGGCATCCGAAGATTGGATCCAGGCTTTTTCCTCTCATCCGAAAATCGGAGACCTCAAGAATCTGCAGGAAAAGTTCGCCGCAACCGCGGGCATGGCGACGGATGAGCAGTCCGGAGTCCGCGGCGCCCCGGATGCGGTTCTTGTCGAGCTTGCCGACTCCAACCGGTTGTATGAAGAGAAATTTGGCTATATATTCATCGTTTGCGCCACGGGCAAGAGCGCGCCGGAAATGCTGGGCCTTCTGAAACGACGAATCAATAATGATCCAGCAACCGAGCTTCGCGTGGCGGCCGCAGAACAGTCGGGGATTATGATATTACGGTTGGAAAAACTCTTCGCATGAAATTATCCCTTACCGGAAAATCCATCGACAGGGTGTCGAGAAATCTCCAGCGAGCCAACGGCGCATTCAACGAACAGTATCCGGGAGAATCGGAGGCGCGTCAGCCGATTCATACGGTTTATGGAGGTGCCCACCTGTTCAGGGCCGACTCGGCGAAGAAGCTCGGCGCGGTTGCCCTGAAGGCACTGAAGGATTATGCGCCCGATCCTGCCGCATTTGCGAGGGCGCTTCAGGTGGAAGGCGGACGATCCGGCCAGCGAGACCTCTATAATAGAGTCGTCGAGAAGCTGAAGCGGGAGGCGGTCGAGGATTTCAGGATTGATTTCGAGGACGGCTACGGCAACCGTCCCGACCCCGAAGAGGATGCCCATGCCGAGTCCGCCGCCGGTGAAGTCGCCCGAGGCCTGGCGGAACGAACATTGCCGCCTTTCATAGGCATCCGGATAAAGCCGTTTACGGAGGAGCTCAAAAGACGCAGCATCCGGACGCTCGATATTTTTCTCTCCAC
>DASQAZ010000027.1:0-31484 GCA_035635475.1 Bacteroidota bacterium
GAGGTGATTCAGCGTCGCGCGGGGTCCGAAGAACATTCTTGCATTGTCAAAAAAGCCCCGGATATCCTTCAGCTCGTATTCCACATCCCACGCCGTCCGGCCCGGGTGCCCGATCGCAACAATTCTACTGACAACTGTCCCACGGGGAGACGAGAAGAGCAGGCCCGCCGCCGTAGGAAGATAACTGATGTTCATGCGGTCGGCGAGGGGCCGGCCATCGCCCCGCAGTGTATGGAGCGGAAGCCATCCGAAATCTCCGGGAGGAACCAGGTACATTTTTTCCGCTCGCGCCAGGTCTCCCAGAATGGGCGAGAAGATTGTCCTGAAAAGCACGGAGGAAAGCCCGTTCAGTCGTGATTGGACGGCGGGGTTGGTGACCCAGATGCCGTTGGCGCTCAGATGGACCTCGCCGGCAAGACGGGAGTAATCGTTTGTAAGTTGAAGGAGCGACTGCCGGCCGATCGGCGAGGTTCGGATGGAAACGGCACCGGGCGTGATGACGAGAAGATATAACTCATTGAGCGAGGGTATGAACTCGACGAGCGCGCTCTTTGGGGGCAGCGCCTCACGGATCGCGCTGACCTCGAGCCGGCGCGGGTACAGGAGCCAGGGGAAGTTTGGGTTCAACGCTGAAAGCTCCGTGATCGACGCGGCGATCTTCTGCAGTCGCTCGGGGTATGCGGCGGCGAGCGATCGGAGCCGCTGGGATCCCTCCGGCGGGCCGCCGGCCAGGCCTTCCAGGAAATCCTGATCGAGCAAACGCAGGGCCCTGATATTCCACTGGACGGCGGAGATTTTCTGGGCGATCTTCGGATCGGAGGCTTTGACCGAGAGGCGCGAAAAGAACGACCTCAGGTCGAGGAGGTTCTTCCGCTCGACGAGCGTGAAAGCGCTGTCTGGCCGGCCCGACGAACAATAAAATCGAAGGAGGGCGTCGTGCCACGATGTCTTCTCCCCCTCCATGTAGGTATTGATAAACTCCAGTGATTCGTTTTGCGGTTCGAATGAATGCTGCTCGTAGATGTCCAGAGCCTCGTGGTAATAGGGCAGAGCAGCGGAGGGATTTCCCGCCGCCTCGGTCAATCTGCCGGTCATGAAATACCCCAGAGCGGCCCCGGCGTGAAAACCGGAGCTTCTGCAGGAATCGACCGTCGCAACACAGCGGCCGATAAGTTCGGAGGTCGAAGGGCCCGGACCTTCCTGCCCTGCTCTGGCTTCGCACGCGATGAGCGCAAGCGCGGCCATCCCCTTCATGACCCTGGAGTTCGTCTGGCGTGAGAGGTCGAGCGCTTCGGAAAAGTACCGGTGTGCATCGGCGAACCGGCGGGAACGGTAGGTCAGGTTTCCGAGCTTGTAAAGTATTTCCGACTGGAGCGCCGGATTGCGGCCCTTACCGGCATAGGCAAGCGCGCGTGAAAATGACCGCATTGCGCTGTCAGGACGGGCGAGTGACTCCTGGTAAAGCCCCCAACTATAATAGACGCGGCTAAGACCCATGCCCTCGCCACCCGGGGCAGCGCGGCTCTTCCATCGCTCGAAAGCCTCGGTGGTCCGCTTGGGATCGCCCGCGCTCGCATAGGCCGCCATCATCGACTTCAGAAAGAGCATACGGTTCTGCCCGTGATATACCTGGCTGTCGATAACGGCGAGCTCCTTGAGCGCAACTACTTCTTCTTCATACCGTTCGAGTGCGTGGCACGACCGCGCCACAATCAGGAGGCCTTGATATGCGTCTTGAACGCTCGCGAATACCTTTGCCGTAGAGGCGGCGTCGGATGCGATCGGCAGGGCATCAGTGGGGTCGAATATCGTGTAATAGAAGTCGGCCAGAGCAATTTTTACCCGGCGCTCGATCTGTTGCTCATTGAGGGAGTGGAAATATGCGATTGCTTCCTGCAGGCTCGCGAGCGCGTTATCATAATCGCCGGTCTGCCGCTGGCAGTTTGAGAGGACGATATAGTTTTCGGCGAGAGCCGAGTCGTTCTTGAGCTCTCCGTTGAGCCGCATCGCTTCACGGATGGCAGCCATCGCCTGCGAGTAATTCTCGTCGCCGAGGCCGATCTGCGCCACTGCCGCTTCCTCGGAGGCTTGCTGTTCCATTTCATGCCGGCTCGGTCCGCAACCCGCGGCAACGATGCCGATCCCCGCGGCGATAAGCATCGCCGCGCAAGACCCGAACCCCCTTTGAACGATTCGACTCAAACTCATGGCAAACGCACGGAATATACCAAAGTCCGGCGTAACAAACAACGCGGAGTTACTTGACTGTCATAGATGGTTTGAGTAAACTCTCAAATCTCTTTCACTATCAAGGGTCACTTGGACGAGGCCTCAAGAAACCGCCTGTCTGTTGCCGGGTTATTCCTTTCATTACTCCTTTCGATTGTTGCCATCTATTGGAAGGCCGTCTTCTATCCCTTCATCTACGATGACTGGGGGATCTTAAGAACAATTATCTATGGTGATAAGCTAGAGTATTTAGCGCATGCCTTTTCACCGGTGGGGAAAATTTTGTACAGACCCCTTGGATCGATGTATTTCCTTCTCACCTATATATTCTTCAAGCTGGACCCACTAGGGTTTCACCTTATCTCGCTCATCATTCACTTCTTGAACTCTCTCTTAGTTGTGAGAATAGTTAAAGAATTAAGTAAAGATGCATTCATCGGTTGGGTGGTTGGGTTTTTGTATGCCGTCGCCGTCACTGTGCACATTGAACCCCTCTTATGGCTTGCCGGATTTTATGATGTGGGAGGAGCGCTGTTTTACTTCCTGTCGATCTACCTGTTCCTTGGGCGAAAATATTCGTTATCTGCGTTTGTCTATTGCCTTGGAATACTCACGAAGGAAACCGTAGTTGCGTTGCCTGTCCTGTTACTAATGAGTATTCTAATCACCGAGGGCAATGGCAGGCCTTGGTTTGGATCCTTGAAATCAGTGCTTTCTAAGCTGGGGCTGCACGCCATTTTCTTGATCGCTTATGCTTTAATAAAGCTCATCGGCGTGTCTCCCCTAACGGTTGCTGGTAATGACAGCTTTAGGATCGCCTTCACGGGCCCGCATATTGCGAATAATCTCCTCAAGTATGCGACGTGGGCGATCTCGACTGTCCTAGCTGGTGACGATGTTTGGAAGAATGAGAGAGTTTTGTTCATCATCTGTTTAGGTCTCATTGTCGCCCTTGCAGCTGCATGGATCTTGATGTATCGACGCGGGGAGAGGGATTTCAGAATCAGGTTAACGACGAGAACATTCTTCTGGACGGCATGGTCGATCTTGGGAGTGATCCCAGTCGTTTTCCTGGAACACCATGCTGACAAGTATTTCCTCATCTATTCGTTAGTTCCATTCTTTGCACTATTGTTACTCGGATTGCGCCTAACCCTCCTTCACTTGCACCTAAAAAACTCCGTTGTACAAACGCTGATTATTTTAATTGTCGTATCCAACCTTTACTCGTCATCCGGATACTTGGCCGGGCAAAGCCAAAAGCCAAATTTCATCTCTGGAACATACAGCTTGATTCAAAAGGCAGAAGTAGTGGACAAGGTGAAATCCTTTCTTGAAAAAGAATACCCCTTTCTACCACATGGGTCAGCGTTGGTGTTTTACCGTTTAGAAACCGCGAGTTTCTTGAATGAGAACGGACCACAGGTATGGTATAATGACACAACACTTAGGGTTTACCAAACCAATCAGATTCGAAGAGATTCGGTAGGGATATCTATTCTTGCCAGGCGGGATGATCATTCAGAGAAAATCTATGTCGATACGACCAAGACTTTCGTATTTCTTCTCTATTACGGTGAAGTCAGAAGGTACGATTTGTCTCTTCAAAGAAGCGGGGATCCGGATGAGTGAATATTTTAATTCGGCATATCTGGACATGGACGGATTTATTCACCTATCAAGAGCGAGAGCAAGCGGCGTAAATCATATTAGGACAAAAACTTATAAAGAAGGACAGAACCCCGGTCACCCGGCTGTTTGCTCTTGCAAATTCTTTTTGTACATTATCTCGCTTTTAGAATCGGCCAACTTCACTCAAGAAGGAGTGCAAATCACGATGAAACTTCCTGCACGTGCGTTTATTGCACTATCATCGATACTTTTCGCCGCCCTGGCAACCGCGCCAACGGCGAGAGCGCAGAGCGAACTGGAGGATGCGGTGAAACAGTTCACTTCCGATAACGCAAGGGGATATCTGCAACCCCTGATCACGGCTGTCGGGGCGAATTTCAACTCCGGATTTTATAGCACCGCCGCGATAGGCGACATGGGGTTGCACATCCAGCTTCAGCTCGTCGGGATTGGAACGCTGATCGGGGACGCCGAGAAAACGTTTCAGGCGGTTCCGCCTCAACCGTACCCGCAGAATGCTGTCCAGACGGCAACGGTATTTGGAGGTGTGGGGACCGTCGTCCCGGGACCCGCGCCCGGCCTGGAATATCATTTCCAGAACGGACAGGTGAAAACGAGTATCTTTCCCGTGGCCGTTCCCCAGCTCACGGTCGGCAATATCTTCGGCACCCAGGCTGCCATCCGGTACGTACCCATTCCCTCGATCGGAAGTTTTCCGAAGACGACCCTCTTTGGTATCGGGGTGCGCCACAGTATCAGCCGCTACATTCCCGAGATTCCGGTCGATCTCTCTGCCGGCATCTTCTACGATAAGGTGACAATTGGCGACATTATTGATGCCCATGGCTTCGGATTTGGAGGTCAGGCCAGCAAATCGTTTTCGCTTGTCACGGTGTACGGGGGACTCCAATATGAGACCTCCTCGTTGACCGCCTCCTACACGTATACAGGACCGGGACCGGCGAACAACACACACATCAGCGTCGATATCGATGGGGAAAACAAATTCCGCGCGACGGCCGGAGTTAACCTGGATCTGATGATCCTCCATCTGAACGGCGACATCAATCTGGGTAAAGTGACGGTCGTCAGCGCCGGCGTCGGCTTCGGTCTCTGAATCTCCCATTTATGAGGAAGAATTTTATGTCGCTGAAACTCGTACTCCTTTTTTCGATCCTGGTCCTCCCCCTCCTTGGCTCCGATTGCCAGGTCGGCCTCTACCCGCTGCTGTTCGACGGCGCGCCCATCACGGCGACATTTCGCGCCGATGTTACCACCGGAACCGCCTTCGATGACAGCCGGACGGTGGATCTTGAAGAGATACGCCGGGGCATCGACAAGCGTATCGACTCGATCAAGGTGTTCAATGTTTCGCTCCAGATCGACAGCACCGCGGGGACGAATCCTTCCACGACCTTAACCGGAGCAGTGCTCATCAACGGGGATACGCTGATCCGTGTGAACGGTGTTCCCATCTCCGATTTCGCGACCGAACGGTCGATTTTCGATTCGACAATCACGGGAGGGCGCGTATTTAAAAACAAGGGAGTCGCCACCCTGATAGCGCTGCTTAAGCAGCTCACGCAGGGAACCGGCGGGCTGACAGCGACGGTGCATGCCCTGGGCAATGCCAGCTCGAGTCCCCTTCACTTCACGATCAAGTTGAAGCTCTACACGCAGGTGTTTACGCCCAAGAAGGGTTGATCCGCACAGCATCGCAAGGGGGGCAGTAGCGCAAGGGGGGATCCCCCGGTTAGTCTGATTTCATCCGCGCTCTCGAGGGGTAATCTGTAATAAGCGCGTCGATCCCAAATCGGCGCGCGCGTTCGATTCTTCGCTCGGAATTCACCGTGTATTCTCCCACAAGGGTGCGCCGTCCGTGAGCGGCCACGACAAGGTTCTTCCTCAATCCAGATCCGTTCACGATCAAGTAGAGGGCGCCGAGCGAGCGCGCGAGACCGACAGGCGGTTTAATAAAATGCCGCAGGGGGTGAAGAAGAAGCCCGGTGGCGACTCCCGGCAGAACCGAGCCCGCCCTCCTCACCGCGCGCCGGGAAAATGAAGTAACGAGGGTCCACTCCCGGGCGCGGTGCGCCCTTATGATCCGGCAGCAGCGATCCACAATCTCCTCCCCGTCCGGGTCGCCCTTGTCGACCTTGATCTCCACGTCCACGCCGCACCTCCCGGATGCCAGCTCGAAGACTTCATCGAGCGTGGGAATTCTCTCCGCGGCAAATCTCCGGTGAAACCATGTTCCCGCGTTGAGCGCCCTGATCTCCTGCAGCGTATAGCTGTCGACCCGCCCCCGGTTTCCGGTGGTGCGGCGAAGCTCGCGGTCGTGGATGACGACGACATGGCCATCCCGGGTCAAACGGACATCAAGCTCGACGGCATCGGCTCCGTCCTCGATGGCCTGACGAAACGAGGCGAGTGTGTTCTCAGGAGCAATGGATGATGAACCGCGGTGGGCGACAACAAGCGGACTATTTCTGGGCTCCCGCCAGGAAAACATCAGCGATGATCCAGGTGCGCCAGAATTGATTCCTTCACCTCCTCGATGCGGCCCTTTCCGGAGACGTCCTGGAGGATCCCCAGCTTGCGGTAATATTCCCTTACCGGGGCGGTCAGCTCCGAATACACGTGCAAACGCTTACGAATCGTCTCCGGTTTGTCGTCCTCCCGCTGGTAAAGTTCGCCGCCGCAATTGGGGCATTTTCTCGGATTCACCGAGGGATCGGCCGCGAGGCTATAAATTCTTCCGCACGTTTTGCACGTCGCACGGTTACTGAGCCGGCGCACGATCTCTTCTTCATCGAGCTCGATATTGATCACCCGGTCGATCGAGATTCCCAGTTCTTTCAGGAACGCGCTCAAAGCCACCGCCTGCGGAACGGTGCGGGGAAATCCGTCCAGAATAAATCCGTATTGCGACCGGTGCGTCTGGAGGACGTCGCGGATGATGCCGATCATGACGTCGTCCGGAACGAGCCGTCCCGAATCGATGATCGCCTTTGCCTTCTTTCCGAGCCCGGTCCCGGCCGCGACCGCGTCGCGGAGGATGTCGCCCGTCGAGATATGCGGGATTGCAAATCTCGCAGCCAGGAGCTTTGCCTGGGTGCCTTTACCCACTCCGGGTGGCCCCAGCAGGATCAGTCGCATTCCGGTTTTTTTCTGAGCGGCGTTCAAGATCGATTCCCTCCCTCGGTCAGTGAGCCTTTTGTCCCTGCGATTCGGTGATCTTCGTCGCTGCCTCGCGCGCCTCTTTGGCAAGCCGGCTATCCGGCTCCTTTGCAGCGCTGGCTTGGAGCGGCCCGATCGCACGGGAATTTCCCAACCCGCCCAGAATATTGATGACCGCACGGCGCACATGGAAGCTCGGATCGCCGAGCAGGTTTATAATATAAGTAACGACTTCATCCCGTTTCTTCCAGCCGGCCGCGAGGGCGTTGAGCGCCGGGATACGGATGCTGCGGTCGACGCCGTAGCGCGTGTAGGCCTTGACGATCTCGAACGCGCCGTCATCGCCGGTTTCCGAAAGAAGCTGAAGCGCGGTTGTGCGGATCACCTCATTTCTGGAGGATAGCTTCAGCCCTTCCTGACAGTACATATTCCGATGCAGCGAATCGACTTTCGCCAGCGATCGCAGCGCGGAGGCCGTGACAGCGTAGCTTGAGTCCTTCTCGAAGGCATGCCGGAGCGTGCTCATGACTTTTTCCCCTCTCCAATGCCCCAGCGAGGTAATGCTCGCATCCCGGACCTTGGCATCGCGATCGCCGTAGGCAGCTATCAGATTCCCGGACACGTCGGTTTTTTTTACCTCTCCGATCGCCCAGGCCGCCGACCGCCGGACCTCCGCGAAGGGGTCGTCGAGAACGGCCTTCCCCAGCGCGTTCAATACTATACTCGAATCGGTGTAACCCTCCAGCTCATCGATGGCCAGCAGGCGGTCGACCCCGTCGCGGGCGTGCTCGAGCTGGTAGACCCATTCTGCGACCGGCTTTTGAAAATTGACTTTTTTAAGGATCCGGCTTCCTTTGTCGAAGATGACGAGCTGGGGCCGCCCGTGGGTGGGAATTGAGAATGTTTCCTCCTGTTTCGAAATCGTGATGATAGAGCTTTCCGGATTGTCGTTTACCCAGACTTCCACCTCGACGGGGGTCCTGAAGAGCCCCGTCAATGAATCGATTCTTTGCAGTTGCTTCACGGTAATAGAAAGCTCCCCGGTTTTGAGATCCCAATTCGGGCGGACATCGAACACCGGATAGCCCGCCTTGTACAGCCACTCGTCGAAGAACCAGGAAAGGTTGTAACCCGTGGCTTCCTCCACCGCGATCTTGAAATCCTCCGTCTCAACGTTTTGAAAGGCGAACTTCGTCGCGTAATGGTTGATCGCCTTCCAGAACAGCTCATCGCCCAAAACAAACCGCAGCATGTTCAGCACGACCGCGCCCTTGCCGTAGATACGGCTGTCGAAGAGATCCATCGGGCTGACGAACCGGCTGCAGACCGTCGGCCGGCGGCGGCTGTCGATGTCGATGTTCCGCAGGGTTACCTGATTGTCGAGGATTTCCTTCGCTGCCTGGTCCCGTCCCGCATCGTATTCTGTGAACGCATTCTGGAAGAATGTGGCAAATCCTTCGTTGAGCCAGGAATGCGACCAGTCGCGGCAGGTGAGCATGTCGCCCCACCACATGTGGGCCAGCTCGTGGGCGACCAGCCCGTCGCTGGAATAATCGAGGTGCGCGCGCGCGTCGTGAATCGTGCCGTCGGATAACGTCACCGCGCTCACGTTCTCCTCGCCTCCGTAGATGAAGTCCTGCACGACCGTCTGGGCGAACTTTTCCCACGGATAGGGGACCCCGATCCTGGTCGCATAGAACTCGATCATCCTCGGAGTCTTCGCGAAAGAGCGGGGGGCATCCTGTTCCTGGCTCTTGTAGACGTAGCTGCTGATCGGCACTGTCCCCCAGGAATCCTTCACCTCGACGTATTCGCCGGCAACGAGAGAGATCAGATAGGATACGTGGGGCTTGCCCTCCAGCCAGTGGAAGGTCGAAGTATGATTTTTCCGGTCGCGCTTTATATCGACCAGACGCCCGTTGCTGATCACAGTGAAGCGATCCTGTACTGTGACAAGCATCTCGCTCGTCGCCAGATCATTGGGAAAATCGTAGCAGGGGAACCAGAAATGATTGTCTTCCGCCTCCCCCTGCGTCCACACCTGGTAGCGCCTTTCCGGATATCCGCTGTCGGGGGAGATGAAGTACAGGCCCTTCCGGGGCGATGCCACGGAATAGGAAATGACGAGCGTCAGCGTATCCGCGAGCCCATACGGCTTATCCAACGCGACGAACAATGTCTCGCCGGCCGTTTTAAATGCCAGCGCTTCCCGAGCCATCTTCACCTTCTGGATCTTCATCTCGGCTGCATCGAGACGGATTTCATCCAACTGCGGCCTGAGGGGCACGAGGCGGATTGTCACATCGCCGGCGCATGTTTTCGCCTTCTCGTCGAGCGCGATGTTCAGTTTATAATGAAGGACATGGTAGGTGCGGTCGCGCGCAACATGGTCGGTCGGCAGCGGGTTCTCTCCAGCGCTAGCCATTGAAAAAAATAAAAGGAACGCGAGCGGATGGCGGTACTTCATGCGACGGGGAGGGAGCGGCGCGGGACTGCCCGATTCACAGCGGCTTTTCCGTCCGGGCGGGCGGCCCCCGGCTCGACGGCAAGTTGCCCGCAGGCGGCGGCAATGTCTTCACCGGCGCTGCTTCTAACAAAGACGCTCAGGTGCGCCTCACGGAGCCGGCGGACGAAGGCCTCCGCCCTCCGCTTGGGGGAGGCATGGAGCGAAGCGGCAAGACCCTGGGGTTTTGTGAACGCAATGCTGTGAAACGGTATGATATTAATTTTGCACGGGACCTTTTTTGAAAGTTTCACAAGAGCCGCGGCATCCTCTTCACGGTCATTCCAGCCGGCAAATAGAATATATTCGAAGGTAATGCGCTGCTTTATTTTCCGATAGTAATATTCGGCTGCGTCAACCAGCTCATCGAGACCGAATCGATGGTTGATCGGCATGAGTTCAGAGCGCGCCCGGGGATCGAGCGTGTGGAGGGAGATTGCCAGCTTGACCCGCCGCCCCTCATCGGCCATTTGCCGGATCTTCGGCGCCCAGCCCGCGGTGGACACGGTGATGCGCCTGGCAGCAATGGACATCCCCGTGCTGATGATGTCGATGGATTTCATGACGTTCTCGTAGTTGAGTAGCGGCTCTCCCATTCCCATGTAGACCACGTTCGTGATTCGCCTGTTTGAGATCTCTTTCACCTGCCGCAACTGGTCGATGATCTCGCCGGAAGTGAGATTGCGCAGGAACCCCATCGTCGCGGTGGCGCAGAACTTGCAATCGAGCGGGCAACCAACCTGCGTCGATACGCAGAGAGTCAGCCGCTTCTGTTCTTCCTCTTCGCTCGCTTCGGAGTCGCGGAAGGCGGTCCGGGGAGGGATCAGAACGCTTTCAATTCGCCCGCCGTCGGAAAGCTGGAAAAGGAATTTCGTGGTCCCGTCGGAGATGGATCTCTGCTGCCCGATGAGTCCGATGGTCTCAAGCGCCGCGGCCGATTCGAGCTTTTTGCGGAGAGCGGCGGAGAGCGACGTCATCCCGGCAAAAGAAGATGCCCCCTTCCGGTAGATCCATTCGAAGAGCTGCTTTCCGCGGTATATCTGTTCGCCGATCGAGGCCGAAAAGTCCTCGAGCTCCGGAAGCGTTAATCCCCTTAGATTCGTCTTTTTCATGCTTCGCTCGGATAGAATGTAACCAACAGTGGGGAGGGACGCAACGGCGGTGCCGGATATCCGATCGCCTCCCGCCGGGGGGTGATGACCATTGTGCGCCGGATCGATGAGCCGCGGCCGGCGGGCCGGGTTCAGATTATCTCTACGACCTTCTCGCGGACGCCCGCACCCTTCACAATCGTAACCCGGCTTTTTGCCTTCTCAAAATATTCCGAGAGCAGTTCGATCATTTTTGCGTTTGCCTTGCCGTCGGAGGGCGGGGCCGTCACGCTCACGAGATATCGCTTCCCGTCGAGCCGCGTCACCTCATTCTTACGCGCGTTGGGTTTGACACGGACGTTTATCTTCACGCAATGCTATTTCCCGGCTACTTCTCGAACAGGTCCTTCGCGCCGACGACCTTCGACCTCTCCTTGTTGACCGTCAGCGGAAAAACCGAGATGAGTTTATCCTCATCGAGTATTTTTTGCGAGACAGGGGACTGGTACTTGATCGGGGACGGCGTGTTCGCCGAAAGCGCCGAATAGAATTCCTGTCCCTTCCCTTCATCCACGACAACGGCGATCTTGATGTTGTTGGGATGCAGATATTTCCTGATGGAGGCGTTGACGTCGTCGGCTGTGAGCGCCTTGAGTTCGCGCTCGATCCTGTCGATATAATAATCGGAGCCGTAAAATTCAGAGTCCATCAGATACCCGAGCCGCCGGCTCAGGGTCGACGCCCAGAGCTTCGAGTAATTGATCACGAATTTGCGCGTCTGCTGGAAGTCTGATTCGGAGATTCCGTTCTCGACGAGTCGCTTTAGTTCATAGAGGGCGTTCCGGATCGCGAAGTGCGTATTCTCCGGCTGAACGGGCCGGAGCCAGATGCTGAAGCACTGCTGCCTTCGCGGCGTGTTGAGATCGGGGAACGTGTTTCCGCTTCCGAGCCCGCCGACGAACTTCTCGATGTAGGAATAGTCGCCATAATTTAAACCCCGGTCTCCGCGCAGCCGGTTCATCAGCACGCCGTTGAACGTCCGGTGTTCTCCGAAATATGAGTTTGCGACAAGCAGGGCGTAGAAATCCTTCGCGTTGCGCGTGAGATCAATCAGGTAGCCCATCGAGACGGCGTACGCACGCGTCGGTTTCTCCACGACCATCACCTCCATGCCCTTGATGTCCGAAGGCTTCGTCAATGACACCTCTGCGTGCGTTCCGGCCGGGAGCACGGAGAAGTCGGCGCGAATTCTGTCGGCGAGGGTTTGAGGATATCCGCCCGCAATGCCGATCCAGAGGTTGGCCTGCGTGTAGTTCTTCGAATAGTAGTCCTTGACATCCTCGAGAGTGATCGCCGTGAGCCCCTGGACGGTCCCCCCCTCCGGCTTCCCGTACGGAGTCCCGTCAAAGATAAACGCATTGAGCGCCTGCTTCCCGAGGCTCTCGTCGTTGGTGCCCCGGAGCGTGTTCTTCAGATAGTTAAGCCCGAGGTCTTTAACCCGCTGGAAATCAGCGGGATCGAAGCGCGGCCGCAGAAGCAGGCCGGCGAAGAGGTTGTAAAACTCGTCGAGATGGTCGCGATGCACGTTGCCGATGAATGTCGTGATTTCGTCGTCCCTCTGTACGTCGATGCCGGCCGCCCAGGGGTAAAGTTTGTCCACAACCTGCGGGTAGGTGAGCTCCCTGGTCCCGCCTTCGGCGATGAGGGTGGCCGTAAGACCGTTGAGGCCTTCCTTCCCTTTCGGGTCATCGACGGCTCCCCGGCGAAGGATGATGCGAAATGTGACAAGGGGTGAATTGGAGCTCTGGAGCTGCGTGAATTTCAGGCCGGACTCATCCGGGGCCGAAAGAGTTGTGGTGAGCGCCATCGCAGCGAGCGTGAGAATAATGAAGATTTGTATGCGGTTCATTGCTTTACCTCCTGTTGCTGCTGCGTCAGCAGAAGCGCCGTGCGGTTATCCTGCGTGAAGTATTTCTTTGCCACCGTCATGATTTCTGCCGGCGTGACCTTATCATAGAGCGCGTAGACCCTGTTGACCGATTGGGGGTCGTTCGTCAGTTTGATATAATGGCTTACCGTGTTCGCCACGTGATCGGCGTTATCGAGGCCCATCGCAAAGTCGTATTTGACGTGCGACTTGATCGATTCAAGCCGCTCCGCCGAGACCGGCTTCGTTTTGGCATCCTCGATCGCCTGATAGATTGCATCCTTTACCTTCTGGATATTTTTCGCGTCCTTCACCCGCGTGAAGACATAAAACAAGCCCGGATCCCGGGTTTCATCAAAATTGCTGTTGACAAATTCGACAAGCTGGTCCTCGACGACGAGTTTTCGATACAAATCGGATGTCTGGGAGAATACAACCTCGGAGAACAGACTCACCGCGGGCATATCGATATCCCGGTCGCTGAAGGCGGGTGCATGGTAGGCGACCGTGAAGATCGGCAGCGTCTTCGCTTTCCAGGGCAGGTCGAGAACTTTCTCCGCTTTCTGGGGCGGCTCCGCAGGAACATTCAGCGTATAGCTTCCGTGCTTCCAGCCGCCGTAATACCTCTTTGCAAACTCGATGAGCTTCGCCTGCTGAAAGTCGCCCACCACAACCAGAACGCAGTTCTCCGGGCGGTACCACCGGTCGAAGAACGTGAGGCTGTACTGGTATTGATTCGGCATGTTCTGGATGTCCCGCAGGAAACCCATCGTCGTGTGCTTGTAGGTGTGATAATCAAACGCAGACTCCCGCACTTTTTCCTCAATTGCCTGCAACGGGTTCGAAGAATTCTTGTTGTACTCTCCGAGGATCGCGCCCGCCTCGGTCTTGAAATCCTCCTCGGTATACTTCAGGTTCATGAAGCGATCGCTCTCGAGATCCATCATCGTCTCCAGGGCACTCGCGCTTGCGACAGTATGGTAGACCGTCTCATCGTCGGATGTGTACGCGTTATTGTCCGCTCCGATCGATTTTAACACGGCTGTGAATTTTTCCTTGGGGTATTTGTCCGTTCCCCGGAACATCATGTGTTCAAAAAAGTGCGCAAATCCCGATTTCCCGGGTTCTATCTCGTTGCGGGAACCGGTGCGAACGACCGTGTAGTAGGCGACGATACCGGGACTGTCGAAGGGAATCGAGACGATTTTCAGGCCGTTGTCGAGCGTGACCTGGTTGATCGGATAGGGGAAAATGTCGGAATTTCCCGAGGGGCGCGCCGCGAGCATGACGGGAAAAATGACGAGCAGGAGCATCCCCAGTGAGCGGATCATAATGTCCTCCATAGAATTTCGAATGAGGTGAACGTGTGAATTGCGAGAGGTTTGAAGATACAAAAAAAGAGGATGAAATGCCACGATTCGGCGCCCTTTTAGGCCGCTACTCAACCTCCTTTCCCGTCAATCTCTTGAGCGCTTCCCGGTAGAGTTCCGAGGTTCTTTGAATAATCTCGGGAGGGAGCATCGGCGCGGGCGGTCGCTTGTTGAAGTTGATGGAGAGAAGATAATCGCGCACATACTGTTTGTCAAAGCTCTCCTGCGACTTGCCCGGCTGATACGATGCCTTCGGCCAGAACCTTGATGAATCGGGAGTCAGAAGCTCGTCGATCAGTATCAGTCCGTCGTCGAACCGGCCGAATTCCATCTTCGTGTCGGCAATAATGATTCCCCTCTCCTCCGCGATCCGGCAGGCGCGGCGATAAATTGAAAGCGCCGCTTCTCTGATTTTATAAGCGACTTCTTTCCCGACCATCGAAACGGTCCGCTCGAATGTGATGTTCTCGTCATGACCCACGTCGGCCTTGGTCGAGGGCGTGAAGATCGGCTCCGGCAGGCGGGATGATTCGATCAATCCGCCGGGGAGCCTGATGCCGCAAACAGATCCCGATTCACGATATTCGTTCCATCCGGAACCGGAAAGATATCCCCGGACGATGCACTCCACCGGCAGCGGTTTTGCTTTCTTGACGACGATACTCCTGCCTTCAAGCTGCCCCCGATAGGGCCGGCACTCCGGCGGAAACTGTTCAAAATCGACGTTCACCAGATGGTTGGGAATAATCTCCTGCATTATCCCGAACCAATAGTTCGAAATCTGGGTCAGGATCTTCCCCTTGAAAGGGATGGGCTGCGGAAGGATGACGTCGAACGCGGAAAGGCGGTCGGTCGCAACGATCAAAAGGTGTTCTCCGAGGTCGTAAATATCCCGGACCTTCCCTCGCCTGACGAAATTTAGCCCCGGCAGGTTGGTTTCGTGGACAGCCTCGGGATGAATCGTCTGCTGTGCCATATCAGTGATGAGCCTTGAGATTGTAAGAGGGATAGATGTTCAGTTTCGGGGCTTTGAAGATGTGTGATCGTGGATAATCTTCCACCCGTCCGAAAATTTTCTGAAGATCACCGTGAAGACTCCTCCCGGATGATCTTTTTTTCGCTTAAGCTCCCAATGACCGAACACCCATGCCGATTCAGGCGATAGCAGATGAACCTCCATCTCCGAGAAACGGAGGGTTCCCATTTTCTCTTTCGAATCATAGCTCTTCTTGTATTTCTCAAGAGTTGCCTGCCAGCCCCGCCGGATTTGTCCGCCGCTTGTAAACAGCATGCTGTCGGAGTGCCAATAGTATTGCATGTAACCATCTATATCGCCTCTGTTCCATGCCTCCGTCTGGATCTCGATTGTATTCCGGATTTCCGCTATCGACGCTGTGTCGGGGGACTGTCCTGCGCGCGCCCGGCCGGCGCCGGGAACCGTGAGGGCGAGTAAGAGAATTGCAGCGGTACGGACCATCAATTGCCCGGAGGAAGGACCGGTATCAATCTATTTGATGTCGTTTCGATAAACTTTGCCGTCTTTCATCACGAACTTGACCTGTTCGAGCACCGTGATGTCCTTGAGCGGATCTCCCTGGACGGCGACGATATCGGCAAGGGCGCCCGGTATTATTTCGCCCAGTTTCCCGCTCATCTCGAGAAGTTCTGCGGCGACTGAAGTCGAGGCCTTGATAGCCTGCATGGGCGACATGCCGGCATCCACCATTCTCTTGAACTCGACTGCCTCGTTCACATCCCATGCGAACCCGCCTGCGTCCGTGCCGAGGGCGATCTTCACTCCCGCCCTCACTCCTTTTGCAAAGGCCTCCCTTTGGTGCTGGAGCATCTGTTTATAAATCGGACGCCCTTCGGCGGCGCGCCCCTCCGACACGTACTCGGTCACAAAAAGCGTGGGGCACCAGTACGCGCCCTTTTGTTTCGCCAGCGCGATCAGCTCGTCGGTAAAACCGTCCCCGTGCTCGATCGTAGTCACTCCCGCCCTCAGCGAGTTTTCAATTCCGTCGATTCCGATTGCGTGAGCTGCAACTTTTCGATGGAGCTTGTGCGCCTCATCGCAGATCGCCTTGAGCTCTTCAAATGTAAACGTGAGGATGCTGTGCAACGCGCCGTCGGGCGCGAAGTAGTAACTCCGGTCGGCGTACACCTTGATCCAATCCGCCCCGTTCTCCACCTCTTCCCTGACCGCCTTGCGGCATTCATCCACGCCGTCTACGACCTGGACGCCCTTCGGCATGTGGAGTTCCCACGAATACCCCAACAGCGGGTAGGCGCCGGTGACGTCGAGGGCCCGCGTGGAGACAAACATTCTCGGCCCGTCGATAATTCCGTTGACGATGGCTCGCTTGATATCGACGTCGGCATACATCGCCCCTTCGGTTTCGACATCGCGTATCGTCGTAAAACCGTTCCGGAGTGCGGCCTGAGCGGCAACCGCTCCCCGGATCGTCCGGTACGGTATCGATTCCTTCAAGAGCTGGTTGTCATAATCCTGATTCGTGATATCGCCCTGGAGCAGAACATGCGTGTGGCAATCAATCAGACCGGGCAAGACCGTGGCCGAACCGAGGTCGATGACCTTCGCGCCCTCCGGGATCGATCCGCCAACGCTACGGACAGTGTTGCCCTCTATTATAATTGTGACTCCGTCCCGGACTTTGTCGCTCCGGCCGTCAATGAGCTTGCCGCATTTGATCGCCACGATCGGACGGTCGGTATTCTGGGACCGCAAACCGCACACGCACAGGACAGAAAGGAAAATACAGGCAAGAATTCTTGCCATACGTTGTCTCCTACGCTGAATCAAGTTGAGCCGTTAATATAGGCAGTCGCGCGATCGATGTCAATCCAGAAACGATCGCTTCTTGCGGACGGCCTTCCGCAAGAGCACAAGGTAGGCGGCGCGGTCAATCTCGACTGCGCCGAAGCGTGCCAGATGGGGCGTGACAAATTGAGTATCAAGCAAGTCGAATTTCCGCGAGCGCAACCGCCCAACCAATTGCACCAGCGCCACCTTCGAGGCATCCTTCTCCCGGCTGAACATCGACTCGCCGAAGAACGCCGCGCCGAGAGCCACTCCGTACAGCCCGCCCGAAAGAACGTCGTGCTTCCACGCCTCGACGCTGTGCGCGAAGCCCAGCCGGTGGAGCCGCAGGTAGCTCTGCACGATTTCTTCGGATATCCAGGTATCCGGCCTTTCCGCGCAGGCACGAATGACCTGCTCGAACGAGGTGTTCAACCGGACATCGAAGGTTTTTTTTCTGAGCGTTTGATCGAGACTTCGCGATACTCTGAACGATTCAAGAGGGATGATACCCCGGAGAGCCGGCGCGTACCAGTGTATTTCGCCGGTCCGCGAATCTGCCATGGGGAAGTAGCCCGTGCTGTACCCCCCGAGGAGAAACTCCGGTTCAATGATCTGAATCTACCCCCCATCCTGCCGTTTCGCCTTCCTGATCGGTTTGGGAGGCAGGTTCAGGATCTCTTCGGGAAAGCATTCGACGATGAAGGCGATGATATCCTTTACCGAGACGACGGCAAGCGGTTGATTGCGCTCGTCGACAATCGGAACGTGACGGTAGCCGCCAACGTGCATCGCATTCATGACAAAGGCGACGCTGTCGTCGGGCTGCAGAGTGACCGGGTCGGCGGTCATGATCTCCGCGACCGGGATCCTGGCAAGATCCCTCCCCTCCCCCAGCGCCTTTGCGACGATGTCACGCTCCGTCAGGATACCCGCCAGCGCGCTCCCGCGCGTCACGAGCAGGCAACCGAACTGCTTGGTCTTCATGAGCGCAAGGGCCTGCGCGACCGTCTGATCGACCTCGACGGTGACGGGCTTCCTGAGCTTGAGATTCTTTACCGGCCTGAGAAAGGTCGTCGAATCCAATACCTTCGTCCGCTCCGTCTCCTGATACATGATGCTGAACTCCTCATCGAGAATTTCGTCTTCCATACGTCCTCCGGAACTGTCGTTTCATGATTCGTTTGGTTCATCCTTCGGCGTCACGGCATCGCCCGGTTTGAGCGTGCGTATCCGGCAGATTGTGCCGAAGGAACAGTACGGGCACACGGTCGCGGGTTCTTTGGGCTCGACGGGGAAATCGCCTCCGGCAATCCGCTCGACATACTCATTCACGAAGCGGATGGCTTGATCGATAATCTGTTTCAGCTCCTCATCCGTCCCGACGAGCTGCATCTGCTTCCTCGCGTGGAAGACTTCTTTGAGATGCTCTGCGCTGCCGAGCCCAAGCCTCTGCTCCACCGGCAGTTTCAGCCAGTAATAAATCCCCGCGGCTCCCTTTGGATTGCCGAGGCGTTTTGAATTAAGTATCTCCTCCACCGCGTGTAAGTAAACCGGGAGTTGGAGGCTCATCCCGAGGTCCATATCGTGTCGCTTGGCGACTCTCCCGCCGGTTTTATAATCGACGATCCTGAAACTTTTCTTGCCGATGTCGATGCGATCGATCTTGCCCCGCAGCCTGACTCGTCCTGCGGTGACCGGGGCATCGAGTTTCAGCAGCGGGTCGGCGATTTTCTGCGAGCCGGTCCGCGCTCCGAATGTCACTTCGAAAAACGAGGGCTCGACTTCGAGCTTCAAATCGCGCTCCATTTCAAGAAATTCGTTCAGAATGCCCTTGCGGTTCTCGGAACCGAGGATCAACTCTTTGTCGATATTCCAGAAGGGGTCGGCGATAGAGTCCCATTCGCCGAAGCGCCTGAGGGCGATCTCCCGGAGCTCCTGTATAGCCTGCTGAAACTGTGCCTCGTCTCCCTCGGAGAGCGGGGGAAGGCTCCGCTCCCGCCGCCTGACATAAAATTCGAAGAGTATTTCGTGCATCATTCCTCCGCGCTCCAGGGGCGAAATGCCCTCTTCGATCTCGGGGATCACGTTCAGGCGAAGCACTTTGTCGACGAAGAACTGAAACGGGCATCTCCCGTATGACTCGAGCTGTGTCACGGAATAGACGGCATCGCGCATTTTAATAAGCGCGGCCCGTGCGTCATTCCCGACATGATTGAGTATCCTTCCGTTATATTCCGGGAGACCGGCTCCGCCCGTTCGGCTTCGTTCGATCTCAATGGCGCGGCGCATATGACCGATGCAATCGAGGAGCTCCTTCCGTACGGGGGAGGGGCTGGGAAGAGCGGCAATCGCGTCCCAGTCCGGAGAAACCCCGAGCTGATGGCCGATCCGGAACAAGAGCTCGTCCTCGCCGTATATCTTGTCCGAGAATTCGTCCGGGAGTTTCTCCCGGAAGTCCTGCAACTCGACGACCTTCGTCAGCGCGTCGACGAATGAAGATGGAACCACCTGCGTCTCGCCGTCGTACCGTGGGACGGTGAGATAGAGATGTTCGGTGAAATTTGTCAGAACCTGGTAGAACAGGTACCGGTGCTCGGTCAAATGATAGCGTTCCTCGCGTTCGCGGCGCGCCTTGCTGAAGAAAAGCTCGGGATGATAGGCGGGCGGGAACTCGCCGTCGACGAGGCCCACGATAATCATCACCTCGAATCCCAATCCGCGGGTCTCATCGAACGAGGTCACGACAACCCCGTATCCGTATTTCTGCCTGACGTTGTACCGAACCTGCGCGACCGCCGTCCTCAGCCGGTCCAGATAAAACTTCAGGCCCTCATGCACCAACCCTCCGCGCTCGAGAGCCAGGATATCCAGAAACTCGTCGAGGAAAGCGACAAACTTCTGATAGGCGCGGGAGTCCTTTTCTATATGCTCCTCGCCGGCAACCGACACTGGCACCGCAAGGATGCTTTCGACGAGCTTCAGGTCCTTCATTAAGGATAAAAGGCGATCTCTGAATCCTCGCGGGGACATCTTCTGGCTGAAGCGCTTCAGAAGAACCGAGAGAGCGTTGATGTCCGCCTGAGCCCTGCGGAGCATCGTCTCTTCTCTGCGCAATTGAACTTCCTCGATCTCGTCTGCGGCGATGGATAATCCCTCGCGCACCGAGGCCAGCCGCTGCTCGATCCGGTTATGCCAGGCGATCTGGCCGGCGGTCATCTTGAGGCGTGTCCCGATCTGGTAGAGATTTCCGGCATCGACGCGGCCGGTTCCGGATGGAATGACAAGATAGGGGCTCGACAGCGCGCGCATCAGATCCTTCAAGCGGAAGTTGCGATCCTGCACGTCGAGGAGGGCGAGCAGAGAAACCACCAGCGGCGATTGGTCGAGTGAATACCGGTCGGTGACGTTGGCGGGGATGCCGAAACGGCTGAACGTCTCCCGGAACAATCGTGCGTACACCTGGGGCTGATACGTTGCCACGCAGATTTTGCTCAGATCCCGGACCGGCTTTTCCCTGACAAGGCGCTTAATGAGCTTTGCAACGGTTTCTACTTCCTGCTGCCGGTCGCGCGGATACAACAGCGTGACTGAATCGCGGCCGTCGTACCGCAGCCGCCGCGGCCGATCCTTCTCCGCCCTTCCGGGGAGAGCGGGACTGCGCCGGAACAGGTGCTGTCTGATGTGATCCTCAAATGTGGGGCGCCCGTCGCCCGGGGCCGTCACTTTTTGAAATCCCATCCCGAGGAACTTTTGATAGTTCTCGCGCAGGTGTCCGAATATCTCCTCGTTATCATGGTGATAGTCGAACGAAACCAGCATGCCGACCCCGGATAATTCCGAGAGGTTGTACAGCATCGTCAGCTCCGGATCGGAGAATTCATCGAACCCCGACACCATGATCGTGTCGACTTCGGAAAAGTGCTCCCTCACCATTCGCGATTTGACCTTCGTGTCCCAGGCGGCGTTCACGCTCTTCAACATCCCGGCGGCGTCGATAAAATGATCCCCCAGCCGGTTCTCGTAGGCTTGATAGACGGATAGGATATCGCTCAATTTGAGGCGCTCATCGGATGCCGACGCTTCGACCTCGGAATAGAGAACGGAGAGATAGACTCCGAGCTCCTTAAACTTGTTGATCACGTCGACGAGTTTCTGCGACGTGCCTTTCGGCAGCCTGTTCCCGGAAGGAATGCGGAAATACCGGAGCGACTTTCTGAGAGAATGGACGGCCTCGTTGACCAGGACCGATTGGGCCGGACCGGCGACGATCCGCCTGGGCGGGCAGACCAGCGTGAATAGGCGGGCGGCGAGCGTTTCAAGGGTGAAGAGAAAGAATGCGGGTCCGGCTTCTCCCGGAACCTCTTTAAGAAATTCCCGCTGAACGTCCCGGAGCTTGCGCTTGGTCGGAACAACGTAGATGAACGTGCGCCCCTGTCCCAGTGCGAGGCGGTTGTGGATCTCGGCCCGGATGTCTCCGATAGGGCGGCCGTAGTTCTTTTTGAGTATGACTGGCATAAATACCGGTGGTGAGACAAGGCAGGATCAGTTCCGCACTTCCGCGCGGCCTTCTTGCGGGACTTCGCAAGCTCAGCGGAGGCGCTCCGGAACGTACTTCACGAACAGCTCCGTGAGGCGACGGCGGGTCATTTCATCGAGATCCTCATCGTCGCGATCCCTCTTCCGCATCATCTCGAATTCATCCAGGTCCCGGCCTCGCATCGTGGGGAAATAATCTTTCAATGCTTCAACGATAGCATGCTGCTCGGCCCGTGTCGCGGTCACACCCTCCCATCCACCCGCCAGAGGGCATCCTTCACATAGGGCCACACGACGTACCTAAAACCGTAAATGTCGGTTTCACTCAGCCCGGAGAATTTGCTCGCCATGTTGATCGCCTTGTTGTTCGGCGTGACCAATTCAAGAGAGAGGATGTTGTTGGTTGTCCGTAAAACCCTCTCGGGGTTGTCGGTCGCAACATCGGCCGCCCCGCTGTCGATCACCGTCCCGTAAGGGCCGGCAAGCTTCTGCAGGCGCGCCCCGCAGTTCATCGGGTACCCGACGAAGTCCGGCTCATTCATCTCGGGGATGAACGTTTCAGGATCGATCCGGACGACTTCCCCGAGGGAGACGCCGATTCCGAATCCCGACGGCGAGGGAAACCGCAACTGCTGTGCGATATACCAGTAGCGCTTATGAATTTCAAACGCCGCGGCCAGCGCCCAGTGCAAGGCCTCAGCGCGGGAGCCGTGGTCCTTCACCTCCCAGATCAGCACAAACCCGTCGCCAAGAAATTTATGGAAGGTGTGCTTGTAAAAAAATGCGAGCTGGATGACGCGGTCGTACACCACTTCGATCACCCTCGTGATATCGGAGGCCGAGGCAGTCAGAGACCATTGTGCGAACCCGCGCAGGTCGGCATAGACGGCAACGACATCGAGCTTTTCTCCATGGATGAAAGAGCGCCGCTCGGTCAGCGTCAGGGTATGTGTCTTGAGGTACACGGGTTCAGGCGGCGATCAGCATGCTCACATCGCCCGCGCCCTGCCTGACGACGACCGGCGGCTCCTCGGTCAGATCGAGGATCGTCGAAAGCTCGAGCAGGCTGTTTCCTCCGTCAAGGACGAGGTCGACGATCGGTTCATACTGTTGCCGGATGATCTCGGGGTCATTGATAATTTCTCCTCTTTCATCCGCAATGCCGGCGCTGAGGAGTGGATGGCCGAGCGAAGCGACAAGCCTCAGGGATATTTTGTTTTTGGGAACGCGAATGCCGACGGTTTTTCTCTTCGAGATCAGGCTCTTCGGCAATTGCTTCAATCTGCTGGCGGGCAGGATAAAAGTATAGGGACCCGGAATCAACTGCTTCATGAGTCGAAAGGCCGAGTTTGAGACGCTCGCGTACTCGCTGATATGACTGAGATCGGAGCAAATAAAACTGAATGGCTTGGAACGGTCCTGCCGTTTGATCTGATAGATCCTCTCAATCGCATGGGTATTATAGACGCTGCAACCAATTCCGTACACCGTATCGGTGGGATAAATGATGACCCCGCCGTCGCGAAGGATCCCTGCCGCGCGCTCGATGTGCCTCTTCTGAGGATTCTCCGGATGGACCTTCAGGTGCATGGCAATGTCCTTTTCCTTTATAACGCTCTCTGGCGGTGACCGGTGCCTATTCTAACAAAAAATCCCGAGAAGCACAAACGGTCGCGCCGACCTCTTTTGCGGGATCAGTTCCGCCCCGGGCCGCCGTCCCGCAGCGCGGGAACAGTCCCGGGCCAGGCCGCCGTCCCGCAGTGCGGGATCAGTCCCGCCCCAGGCCGCCGTCCCGCAGTGCGGGATCAGTCCGGCACTTTCCCGCAGGCTGATGGCGGGACTTCGCAAGCTCAGCGTAGAAGGATCATGGGTTTTGTCTGAACGAATTCACTCCGTCCCATCCCGGATGCCAGGAATCGGCAGAGGAAAATCCCTCCTGCATATCCCGAACCATCCCATACGATCCGGTAATCACCGGCACTCTGCCTGGCTGACACGAGGGTTGCAACATGGCGTCCGAGGATGTCGAACACTTTGACGTCGACGCGCGCCTCAAGCCGGAGCGAATACTCGATCGTCGTCGAGGGATTGAAAGGGTTGGGATAGTTTTGATGAAGGAGGAATGAGCCCGCGATTCCGGGGCCAGCGGTCCCGTTCGCCGGATCATCTGACACGTCCGACGTGGGCAGAGGTGTGACATCAGTGATGATCAGGTCGAGACATGCCCCGCATCCGGTCCGGAATCCCGTGACTTCGACATGAGTATCAACGTACTGTCCGAGGATGATATTCACACCCGGACCCACCTTGAGGTATGTAAACGAATACCCCGAGTCGGGCTCGAGGTAATAGTCATCGCACTGGTTGGTGCAGACCGGGGTCATGTTGCGGCGCACGAACCCTCGCCGTTTCTCAATCGCCGGGGCGCTCTGAGCGAGCGAAAGTAGTCCGATGCCGAGCGCGATGATTCGGCAGGCAAGTATCGCGCGGGGATCCCTCAAGCTGGACCGGGAGTCAGGGATCGGTGTCACGGCTACCCATACCGCTCTTCTTTCCACGGGTCCGCTGGAGTGTTGTATCCGTTCATCTCCCAGAACCCCGGGCTATCGTTTGCGAGGAATTCCAGCCCGTTGACCCACTTGGCGCCTTTCCATGCATATCGGCGGGGCGTGAAGACCCGCATGGGCCCGCCGTGATCGGGGGGGAGCGGTTGACCGTTGAATGTATGGGCGAAAATCACATCCTCGTCCATCATGACTTCCAGCGAGTTGTTTGTGGTGTAGCCGCCATAGGCATGCTGCATCACAAAACGCGCCGTCGGTTTCAGTTTGATGAACTTTACCAGGTTTTTAAATAGCACGCCGGTCCAATCGTCGTCGAAGCGGCTCCATCGCGTGACACAATGAAAGTCGGCGCGGATCGTCGTCTGCGGAAATTTCATGAACTCCTCCCATGTCCAGAGCTTCGGTTCCTCGACCTCGCCCCAGACCCGAAAACGCCAGACGCTCGTATCGATTTTGGGCGTCTCGCCGTAGGTGAGCACGGGGAATTTCGCCGTTGCCACCTGACCGGGCGGGGTCCTGGGCTTGCCGAAGGAGTTGACCCCGGGGACAAATCGTTTTTTAGGATCGAACAGAGCCATGCCCCTCACCCTTCATCATCCTGAAGACATGCAACACCGCGGGGAAAAGGGCGCTCATGCCATCTTCGACTCCCCCTCGTGAGCCGGGCAGATTGATGATCAGCGTCTTTCCCCGGAGGCCAACGAGACCGCGCGAGAGCATGGCGGTGGTGAGACGGTTCTGACCGTAAGCACGCAGGGTCTCTTCGACTCCTTCGAGCCGCCGGCTGATGACAGATTTCGTCGCTTCGGGCGTCACGTCCCGCGGTCCGGCGCCGGTCCCGCCGGTCGTAATGATCAGGTCGACCTTCTCGCCGTCTGCCAGCTCTTTCAGTTCCTTCTCGATGATCGTAGTGTCATCAGGGACGACCTTATACCTTGAGACCTGCATCTTGAGCGCCTTCAGCCGTTCAACGAGAATCTTCCCTGAAATATCCTCATTCTTTCCCCCGCTGACGGAATCGCTCGTAACGATCACTGCCGCACGCAGCCCCTCTCCGGTTTCGGAATTGGCCGATACTCCGCCTGTTTTCCCGAGAAGCCGCACCGACGTTATCTCCATCTCGTCATCGGTAATTTTAAGCATGTCATACAGGGTCAGCGCCGACGCGGATGCGGCAACGAGGGCTTCCATTTCCACGCCGGTTTTCCATATCGCTTTCACCTCAGTCGTGATCGTGATGAGGGACTTTTCGAGCGAAATGTTCACTTCAATATGATCCAACGGGACCTGATGGCAATAGGGAATGAGGAGCGCGGTGTTCTTCGCGGCCTGGATCCCGGCAACCCTGGCAACTGCAAGCGGGTCGGCCTTCGGGAGATTTCCCGATTGGATCGCCTCGATGGTTGAAGCGCGGACTTTCAGGATCGCGGCGGCTTTAGCCGTGCGCAGTGTATTGGGTTTTGCAGAAACGTCGCGCATGCAGGGAAGGGGTCAGGAATATTTGCGGTGAGAGGCTTGCCCACCGTCTTCTCCTCGGGTGCCGGGGGAATGGACACGAGATTCAAAGCATGGCCGGCGGGGGGACATTGACCGATTGTATGAATGCCTCGACGGAACGGCGGCCTCTATCATCCGCCGATCTGGCTCATCGTTCGCTCGGGCCTGACGAAGCCCGGGCGATTGATGAGATGCCCCTCCTCCTTCAACCACACTGCTTTCGAAATAACCGCCCCCAACTCCTCATCTGTGGAACCGGCGCGCATCATCGTCTTCAGGTCGGTCTCGTGCAGCGAGAACAGGCACGTGCGAAGCTTTCCGTCGGAGGTGATGCGGATCCGGTTGCAGGTCGAACAGAACGGCTCCGACACGGAACTGACGAAGCCGATTTCACCGAGCCCATCCTCGAACCTGTACCGGTCCGCCGGTTGGACGCCGTGAGATTCAAGAGGGACGAGTTTGGGGCCGGCGGCATTGATCCGGCCGATGATCTCCCTCGTTGAAAAAACTTTGTCGATTGTCCAGCCGTCATCGGCGCCGATCGGCATGAATTCTATGAATCGAACGATGAACGGTTTCGTTCTTGCGAGGCGCGCAAAATTCTCGATCTCATTGTCGTTCACGCCGCGCATAATGACGACGTTAATTTTTATGGGGCGAAGAGGCAGGTTCTCAATCATCTCAAGCGCAGCCCAGACCTTGTGAAAATAATCCCGCCGGACCATCGTGGCAAATATTTCAGGATTGAGCGAGTCCAGGCTGACGGTTACGCGCGTCAGGCCAGCCTTGCAGAGGGCGACCGCCTGCTCGGCGAGGAAAAATCCGTTGGTCGTGAGCGCGATATCCTTGATCCCCGGGACGCGGGCGATTTTCTCGACCAGCAAATGGAGCTCCCGCCGCATCAACGGCTCGCCGCCCGTGAGACGGATCTTGTCGATGCCCAGCCCGGCGAACACGCGAACGAGCCGTGCGATTTCCTCGTAGGTCAACAGCTCACGCCGGTCGAGCCAGACCATTCCCTCTTCCGGCATGCAGTAACGGCAGCGGAAGTTACACCGGTCGGTGACGGAGATGCGCAGGTTGTTCGCGACACGTCCGAAGGTATCTCTGAGGGCCTGTGCTTGCGGGTGGCTCATACTTGATTCTACAGTGGGTATGCCCAAATGTACAAACTTTCGCCATATTTCACAATTATCCGGCCCATTTCGATCTAAGCAGGGTGCTATGGGGTATCTTCGCCTCAGATGGGGTCAGCGCCGTCCGTGGTTCACACCCCTGGTGGTTCATGCATGCGCCTAGGGTGAATACCGTAGATAGAAAAATACGTGGTTTACCGGATTGATTTTTTGCCGGGACTCTGCTATTTTGCGCTGTCCGCTTCGTACCCCTTCACTAACTCACTAAATTCATCACACCTTTTCCAAGGAGGGCATCATGAGATTTCTATTTTTCGTTCTTGTCATGCTGCTGGGGGTGCTGCTATGGATGTCTATGGGATTCGCTCAATCTCCCGTTGACCCCGAAGAGCCGCTCGCCCCCAGAGGATCGGCTGATGCAGATTTCAATGACGCTGCGGATCAGTCGGGGCAAGAACCAGCAGTCACACCGATTGTGGGCCCGACAATCATCGTGAGTAGCCCACAATTTTTTAGCCTCTCGCCGCCACTGGGCCTACTCGGAAAGAGCGAGACGACCATCGCCGGCTCCGAAGATGGTAAGCTGATCGTCGAGGGATGGAATGATGCGAATGGGTTCATCGACGCATCGCGGTCTCTTTCGGGTTTTGCATTGTCAATCGATGGCGGAAAAACATTCACTGATGGCGGCTCACTCCCGTTTGGAACATTCGGCGGCCAGCCGGTTGTGCCGCTCGGCGATCCGTGGCTCAGCGCGTCGAAATCGGGGAGCAGTACGGCTTTTCTCTATGCCAGCTTGGCCTTGCGTTCCAACCTCAGCACCGAGGTTGGGATCACCGTTCATCGTGGGACCATTAACAATGGCGTGCTGGCTTGGGCTTCGCCGGCAATCATCTCGGCGCCGGGAACAAACGACTTCCTCGATAAGGAGGCATTGGCCGTCGGTAAAGCACCGGTCACCATGGGGTCTGGCGCCAGTGCCTCACCGTCGAGTGGGGCACCCAGCGGGCCCGCACCGAGCTCTCGACCGGTGTATGTCACGACGACGAATTTTCTCGGAGTCGGCGGATCTCAAATTGAATTGTACCGCTCGGTTGACGGGGGAAGCACCTTTAGCGGCCCAACGATCGTTAAGACACCGGATGCAGCCGGCCAGCAAGGTTCTCAACCCGCCGTCGGTCCCAATGGCGAAGTGTATGTGACATGGGAACGGGGAAGGTTTACCAACGCGCCGCAGATTCTGTTCCGGGCTTCCACCGACGGAGGCGCAACGTTTGGTCCGTTGGTAACGGTTGCCACCATCACCGGATTGACGTTATTCCCTCCGGTGGGGTACAACCGGAGCAGGTATAATGACTTTCCCCGGATAGCTGTGGATCGGGTGTCGAACCACATGGGCCGCATTTACATAGTGTACCATGACGCGGGGAGCAATGCGAATGTTCATACTGATGGCGTCTTTTTCAAACCTTCGACTGGAGAGACAATCCCCACCGGCGGCGTCCGGGACGGAGATGTTTACCTTCGGTATTCTGATAATGGTGGTGCCACCTGGAGCTCTCCGACCCTCGTGAGCAGTCCTGCCCCCGGCGACGGCAAAGTACAGTTTTGGCCTGTCGTGAGTGTTCAGTCAGACGGTTCGGTTGATGTACTTTATCATCAGGATACGGAAGTCCAGTCAAATCCGGTGAATCCGCTTGCAACCAATATCTCCATTGACGCCCGTTTCCCGGGCTTTACCCGGCGGCGCTCCTCGTACCAATCCATCGTCGATGAATTCCTCGCGCACTCAACCGATGGCGGCGTGACGTTCCAGACCCCCGTCAGGGTGAATGCTGCGGCCTCGAATTGGTCGATTGCCGCAACGAACATCCGACCCAACTTCGGTGACTATATCACCAGTGTCGCCGTTTCGCAGAAGGTCCTCTGCAGCTGGGCCCAGGGCGTACTGTACGACATCGATCCCGGACCGGGCGTGAATAATCGCTTCGTTCCGAGTGCGGCGTTCGCATTAGTCGATTTCAGTCAAGGCGGCGCCTCCCTACCCGCACTGGCGATGAAGCGGGAGACTCCTTCGAGCTTCTCCCTCTCCCAGAACTTTCCAAACCCCTTCAATCCGACGACGGTGATGACGTACGATTTGCGCGAGGGGAGACACGTCAGCTTGAAGGTTTACAACACTCTGGGCGAGGAAGTCGCAACGCTCGTGGACGACTATCGAGACGCGGGTCAGCATGCTGTCTCGTTCGACGGCAGGAATTTATCGAGCGGAGTCTATGTTTACAAGCTCGTCGCCGGAGATTTCATCAGCATCCAAAAAATGGTGCTGGCGAAGTAATCTGGCAGGGTTGCCGAGCTAGCGAAGTCTTTGCTGAACTGCAAGCCGTCCCATCGCGACCTGACCGTTTAAGTCCCGGCTCGTCCCGAGCCATGCCTAGAGCTCGGGATAAGTCGGGATCGAGCAGGACCGGTCGGGGTGGGCCGGCTTTCGTTTTTCGTCCACCGCAGCTCGCCGTCTCAAAAACATCCGTCGAATTTGAGCCCCGGGTCCCGGCAAGACGAAAAACTCGTGCTCCCCGGGCGGGACACGAGAAGACGCACACCGGCATCCGGCATGCAACAAAACCGGGAGATCTGCCGTACCAATCTGATATATCGGCTGATTCAACGCACATCGTTCATTACCCTCACCGATTTATTCTGAACGGCTAACCAATCGACGTTTTGTGCCACCGCGCTTCAGCAGATAATGCTCTTTCCTAGACTCATCACTTTGTTTTTCCTCGCGATCTCTCTCTTCCCGAGAATCGTAGTTGCATCCGGCCGGGTTGACTCTCTCAGGCCGAAGATAGAGGCCCTCAAGATCGATCGCGACATTGAGTTGTCGGGAAAACTCGATGACCCGAACTGGAAACTCGCACAACCCATCGAGATTAACTACGAAGTAACGCCGGGAGACAACACGCCGGCTCCTCAGCGAACCACCGTCAGAACAGTTTACAACTCCCGCTTCATCTACTTCGGTTTCGATTGCAGGGATACGAGGCTCTCCGAATTGCGAGCTCACCTTACGGACCGGGATAAACTCTGGGACGACGACTGGGCGCTCGTCATTCTTGACACCTACGGAGACTATCAGCGATCGTATGAATTCGTGGTGAATGCGTACGGAATTCAGGCCGACCTGCTGCGGACGGGGAGCAACGAGGACGCGAGCTTCGACGCGGTCTGGCAGTCGGCTGCGGCGATCGATTCGTCTGGATGGACCGCGGAAATGGCGATTCCCTTTAAGAGCATTCGATTCCCATCGAAGCCCGACCAGCACTGGGTTGTGGAATTCATCAGGAACTACCCGCGGGCGAGCCGGGTGCAGACGTCGTGGGTCCCGCTCGACAGGGACAACCCTTGCTTTCAGTGCCAGGGAGGGATCATCGAAGGAATCAGCGATGTGCAGACGGCGGGCGCGCTCGATTTGTTGCCCTATGTCGTGGGCCAGGAGAAGGGGAGTGTCGGTGACAATACGAACCCTACATCCACATTCTCGAGCGGCAGGGTAACAGGACGGGTGGGAGGCGCCGTTCGGTACGCACCGGCTCCCGATTTTGCCGTTGAGGCGACGATCAATCCGGATTTCAGTCAGGTCGAGTCCGACGCGACTCAAATAAGTGTCAACTCCAACTTTGCTCTCTTCTACAGCGAGAAGCGTCCCTTTTTTCTCCTGGGAGCTGACATCTTTGATAACCGGACACAGACATATTACTCCAGGACCATCAACAATCCCATCGGAGCCGCCCGCGTGATTGGAAAGGCCGGATCGCTTTCCTATGCCTATCTCGCAGCATCCGATCGAAACACCCCCTACATTATTCCGGGGGAGGAAACGAGCGATTACATCGCGACGGACCTGGAGTCCTTCTCAAATGTCGCGCGGGCGCGTTACGATTTTGGGAAGGAAACCTTTTTAGGCGGCATGCTGACAGCGCGCACCACGGGGTCAGCGCACAACTTCGTGGGGGGCCTCGATTGGAACTATAAATTTTTGGAGAACTACTATTTCGCCGGTGAACTCTTCCTCTCGGACACCAAGGAAGTGAACGATACGACCGTGTTCTCGGGTGCAAGATCCTTCGGCAGTACAGGGTACGACGCCAAATTCAACGGAGAACAGTACACGGGGACCGCTGCCCGGGTGAACGTTCAACGCAGCGGCCGAAATTATAGTATCAACGCCCAATATTTTGACCGGTCGCCGACTTTTCAGGCGCAGGACGGGTTCGTACCAGGCAACAATACCCGCATGGCGATCCTCGATCAGCAGTACACCTTCTACCCCACCGGCGACGTGGTCGACCAGTGGACAATTCAGTTAAATAACGGACTGCATTATAATTACGACGGAATACGGAAGGAAAAATGGGCGTTGCCCAGCCTGTTCGCCCAACTCAAAGGTCAGACCTACATCACGATCCTCTACTTTTTGGTGAACGACGAGTTGTACAAGGGCGTCCAGTTCGACAACATCAACCGGGGCGAAATATCGATTAGCGCCCGCCCGTCAACATATATTACGCTGTTCTTCAATGGCACGTTCGGTAGGTTCATCAAACGCAGCGGCTCGCCGGAGATGGGCAGCGGGCACAGTATGAACGTGACCGCTCAGGTCAGGCCCCTGGCGCGACTTGAGGTCGACCTCTCCTATTCTCGCGCGAACTTATCGAGCGTTGCGACCGGGGACCTGTTTTATGACGGATACATCGCGAGAACAACAGGCATTTATCAATTTTCAAGGGAGCTGTTCCTTCGCGTGATCGGGCAGTATGACGAATTCAGCAGGGACATAAACCTCTACCCGCTCCTGAGCTACAAGCTCAGCCCATACACGATCTTCTATGCAGGTTCGACGTACACGCTTTCGGACTTCGGTGAGCCCTTCGGAATTCAAAAGGCGGCGACTCAGTACTTTGTGAAGTTTCAGTATCTGATACGAGGCTGAGA
>DASQAZ010000028.1:0-54978 GCA_035635475.1 Bacteroidota bacterium
GTTGCATTCAACCTCGTTATCCAGGCCGGTTCGGATCACGACCCCGTCGCTCAGCCGGGGATTGCCTCGATGACCGCCGATGTTCTCGATGAGGGGACGAAGACAAGGTCGTCGCTCCAGATCTCAGAAGATGTCGAATCGATCGGGGCGTCGTTTAGTACAAGCGCCGGGATCGACGGATCCTTTGCTACGTTGAGCACGCTGACGAAACACCTCGACAAGGCATTGTCGGTTTACACCGACGTCATCGCGAACCCTACTTTTCCGGAAAAAGAATTTGCGCGTTTGCAAAAACAGCGCATTGCGGCGCTGATTCAGCAGCACGACCAGCCGCCGGCGATCGCCAACAATGCGTTCTCCTACATCCTCTACGGCCCGAACCATCCCTACGGGAATAACCCTGCGGGGACGGAAGCGTCTCTGAAATCGATGTCGGCTGCCGATCTCGTAAGATTCTATAAAGCTTACTACCGGCCGAACAACGCAACTCTGATCGTTGTCGGGGACGTAACGATGAAGGATATCCTCCCGAAGCTCAACAGCGCACTCGCGAACTGGACTTCCGCCGAGGTGAGCAGTTTCAAGCCCCCGACCCCCGCCGCAGTCGAGCGTATGCGCGTCTATCTGATTGACAAACCGGGTGCGCCTCAGTCGGAGGTGCGCATCGGCTACCCCGCGCTTCCCAGGGGCACGCCGGATTTTTTCCCGGTGGTTGTCATGAATCGAATGCTGGGGGGGCAATTCACGAGCCGCATCAACCTGAATCTCCGCGAACGACACGGTTTTACGTACGGCGCGTTTACAACATTCAGATTTCAGAAGGGCATCGGACCGTTCATCGCGCAGGGCGGCATCGTGAGCGAGAAAACCGACAGCTCGCTTCGCGAGTTTATCTCGGAATTGAATCTCATGAGAGAGAAGGGATTGACCGCAGAGGAGTTGAGTTATGCGAAGAAGGGGATGATCGGCAGCTTTGCGCTGGCATTCGAAACGCCGGCCCAAATTGCGGCCGGATTGCAGAACATCGTCCTGTACGGCTTGCCGGAAGACTATTATAAGAACTACCTGCTCAACATCGAGGCCGTGTCGCTGGATGAGTCCCGGCGCGTGGCAAAACAGTATCTGGACACCTCAAAAATGGCGATTGTCGTTGTGGGCGATCTCACGCGCATCAAAGACAGCATCGCGGCGCTCAAACTGGGCGATATCGTGATCTGCGATACCGACGGTAAACCCCTTCCGTAGGGCCCATCCGGCGTACCCGGCGGCAAGTCTTGACAAGAATCGGAATTTGTTTTATATTTTTGATCATGACCCATGACAACAACACATTGCCGTAAGGAGGTGTTCGAGTCTTCAGTTCTCATTTCGTAACAGGAACTAACGGGAAGCTCAGCAGCAAGGTGCTCGTACTCAATCAGAATTACGAGCCGATGAGTGTCTGTAACGTCAAGAAAGCGATCATTCTGCTCTATCTTGGAAAGGCTGAACTCATCGAGGCGCACAACGGAAAGCAAATTCACTCCATCTCCGTGTCAATGCCTTCCCCAAGCATCGTTCGCCTGAGCGTCTACATCCACGTGCCATATAAGAAGATCATCCTTTCGCGGAAAAACATCCTTCGCCGGGATGGTCATCGCTGCCAGTATTGCGGCCGCCATGACGCGCCTTTGACCGTCGACCATATCGTTCCGAAGGCGAAACTGGGCGAGGATACATGGGAAAATCTTGTCACGGCGTGCGTTCTCTGCAACAACCGGAAAGGAAACAGGACGCTTGAGGATTCTCACATGAAGCTCATGCGCAAGCCGATGAAGCCGAACCATGTCACCTTCATCAGGCACTTCGTCGGCACGATCGACGAACGCTGGAAACCCTACCTCTTCATGAATTAGTTCCGCACCGGCACCCTCTCATTTTGCCAGCCCGAAAACGAATCTTAAGCGGCATGCGCCCGACCGGGAAGCTGCACCTCGGTCACCTCGTCGGGGCGCTTGAGAATTGGGTCACCCTTCAGAAAGACTTTCAGAATTATCACCTCATCGCAGATTACCACGCGCTGACGACCAACCTCGATACGGCTGAGCTGTATCGCAATTCAATTGAGATGCTCGTCGACTGGCTCTCCGCCGGCATCGACCCGAAGCAGAGCCCGGTCTTTCGCCAATCGCAGATCAAGGAACACACGGAATTGTTCCTGATTCTCTGCATGCTGATCACGACATCCCGGCTGGAACGCAATCCGACGTTGAAAGAGCAGGTAAGGGATTTAAAAATCGAAAACATTTCGTTCGGTCACCTGGGCTACCCCGTCCTTCAGGCCGCGGACATCCTGCTTTATAAGGGGGAGGTGGTTCCGGTCGGCGAAGATCAGGTTCCTCACGTTGAGATCACCCGGGAGATCGCCCGCCACTTCAACAACCGATACGGAAAAGTCTTCCCGGAACCGGAAGCCAGACTGACAAAATTCGGACGGCTTCCCGGCCTGGACGGAGCCATGAAGATGAGCAAGTCGGCGGATAATACGATTCTCCTCTCCGATGAGCCCGACAGCATCCGCGCAAAAATGAAAAAAGCCGTCACCGATCCGCTCAAGATCCGGCGCGGGGATCCCGGAAGGCCGGAAGTATGCCTCGTCTATACCTACCACCAGAAATTCAGTGTCCCCGAAGTGCCCGAGATCGCCGCGGGCTGCCGGAGCGGCGCGCTCGCGTGCGTCGATTGCAAAGCCAACGCGGCGAACCATATCATTGAGAATCTCGCGCCGATGAGAGAGAAACGGGCCTACTTTGAGAAGCACCTCCCTGAAGTGGAAAACATCCTCCACGACGGGGAAAACCGCGCACGAAAAGTGGCACAGGAGACCATGACGGAAGTCCGTGGGGCGATGCATCTGGGTTAAGCTGGATTATTGAGGGGGAATTTGATACCTTTCCGTATGACCGATCAATCATCGATAATCGGGCGATGTACCGGATAAAGCTCCAGGAATTCGAGGGTCCGCTCGACCTTTTGTTATTTTTCATCAAGAGGGACGAGCTGGATATTTATGATATTCCGATATCCAAGATCACGAAGGAATTCCTCGACTACCTCCATTTTCTCCATGAGCTCGATCTTGAAGTGGCCGGAGACTTCATCGTGATGGCTGCGGAACTGATGCAAATCAAGGTCAGGATGCTCCTCCCGAAGGCTCCCGGCGAGGAGGAAGAAGACGATCCGCGCGCCGAACTTGTCCGACGGTTGCTGGAATACAAGCGATTCAAAGAAGCGAGCGCAGTCCTTTCGACGCTCGAGGCCGAATCGGTGAAACTCTTCTACCGTCAGGGATTTCATTCCGATCCGCGCCATGTGACGCTCGAGGACCAGGAGGAGAGCCTAAAGAATATCACGATGTACAATTTGATTTCTGCGTTCAAGAAGGTGCTCGACAGCGTCCCGAAGAAGGTTTATCATGATGTCGAGCTCTTCAACGTTTCGATCGACGAGCAGATGAGCTATATCGCGGATGTGTTCCGGTATCGCGATCAGGTCACGTTCTTTGAGCTTGTTGCCCACATGACCGAAAAACTTCGGATCATCGTCACGGTTATGGCGATGCTGGAAATGGTGAAGAACAGGCTGATCGAGCTCCAACCCGCGGCGTACGAAGACGATTTTCTCGTCTGCAAGGCCAGGGTGAATCCCGCATGATGGAACACACTTCGCTTTCCGACAGCAAACGCCACATCATCGAAGCGCTTCTCTTCGCCTCCGATGAACCGCTGACACCCCGGCAGATCGTCGAGATTCTCGGGTCCGCCGACCAGGGAGGTCCGCGGCTGCGTACAAGGGAAGACGAAATTGTAGGGATGATCCGGGAGCTGAATGGCGAGTATGTCCGGGCCGGACGTGCCTTTCGAATTATTCAGATCGCCGGCGGCTTCCAGTTCGCGACCATGCCCGATTTCGCCGACTGGCTCGGGCGCATGGTGAAGGAGAAAGCAAAGCGAAAGCTTACCCAGGCGACACTCGAAACACTCTCGGTGATTGCATATAAACAGCCCGTGACCAAGCCCGAAATGGAAGCGATCCGCGGCGTCAACGCGGATTATGCCATTCAGAGATTGATGGAACGCGGCCTCATCACAATAGTCGGCCGGGCTGCGACGGCCGGGCGGGCCCTCCTCTACGGTACGACGGCGGACTTCTTGAAACACTTCGGCCTCAATGATCTATCGGAGCTGCCGAAGCCGCGCGAAATCGAAGAGATCATGGCGGATCAGGGATTTGAAATGGAACGCGAACTGTTGAAACGGATGGGAAAGACCGACGAGGAGATAGAGGAACAGCTCGGCAAGACGGTCGTCGGTGAAAACGGACGCCTCCAGGAAATCCCGCCGGCCCAGAGCGACGAAGATCCACCCCCTGAGATCGGGCCGGATCTCGCGCCCTGATTTCGCCCGCCGCTCCCCCTTCCTCCGATTTTTGTTCCATTCTCCGTCGGTTTCCGTCGATCTGTAATGAGACCTTCCGGAACGAATATGATCCGCCTGAATAAGTTCCTTTCGATGGCCGGCGTCAGCTCCCGAAGAAAGGCCGATGAGATGATCCAGGAAGCCAGAGTCAGCGTGAACGGCACGGTCGTCGCTGACCTTGGTCATAAGATCGATCCGGCAAAGGATACCGTCTTCGCCGACGGGAAGCAGGTCGCGGTGTTGCGTGAACCGGTTTATATACTTTTTAACAAGCCGAAGGACTGTATCACGACGTTGAGGGACGAACGGGGACGGGCGACCGTCATGGATTATGTGAAGGTCAAGGAAAGAGTTTTCCCGGTCGGCCGGCTCGATCGGAACACGACGGGAGTCCTGCTGCTCTCAAACGACGGTGAGTTTGCGAACCGGATGATGCATCCACGGCACTCCGTGGAGAAAGCCTACAGGGTTACGCTCTCAAGTCCACTCGCCCCCGAGCACGCCAGGCGCCTGGCGGAAGGTATCCGGCTCGCTGACGGAAAGACCGGACCGGCAGAGCTGAGCTATCTCGCCGGGGGAAAGAAAAAAGTCGTGGGGATTGTCATTCGTGAGGGCAGGAACCGGCAAGTCCACCGCATGTTCGAGGCGCTCGGTTACGAGGTGGAAAAGCTCGACCGGGTCGCCTATGCGGGAATTACGTATGAGGGGCTCAAGCGGGGGGAATGGAGGCATCTGAAGAAGTCGGAGGTAGAGCACTTGCGGGAGTTGTAGAGCCCGTCTCATTTGAAAATCGAGGGAATGTTCGTATATTAATCGCGTATTTTCCCGCTGCTGTATGAGACGTCTATACCGCTCTGATACGAACAAGAAAATCGCCGGCATCTGCGGCGGCATCGGTGAACTCCTGGATACCGATCCCACGATCGTCCGACTGATCGTGCTCCTTGCGGGACTGGTGACGGGCATCTTTCCGTTCTTGATCGCCTATCTCATCGCCTGGTGGATCGTCCCGACAAGAAAGCAGGAAACCGCTTCGGCCTAAACTGGCACAGAACCTCCCCATGAAAACTCTCTTCAAAGTCCTCACACTTCCGATATGGCTCCCGCTTAAAATCCTCTGGATCGCATCGAAGGTAATTGCATTCTGTTTCCTCATCCTCCTTCTCGCAATCCTGATCTACATCGCGATTCATCTTCTCTGACGATTCGGGCTTGGGAACAGCCTGAGAAGCATGCTATGCGTCGAACCAAGTTGAAACTGGCCTGGGTGTTGTTGCTCTTGTTACAGCCGGCATTCGTGCATTCGCAGACGATTCCGGACAAATGGCTTACGGATTACGAGAAAAGCGGTTTCCGCAAGACCCCGCGGGACGCGGAGACGATCGATTTTTGCCGTCGTCTCGAGCACGCTTCCCCATGGATTAAGGTTCTGACCTTCGGCAAGACACCCGAAGGGCGGGATCTCCATCTCGTCATCGCATCGAAAGACGGGTCATTCGAACCCAATGCGCCGCCGCGCGCCGGCAAGGCTGTTGTGCTGATCCAGAATGGAATTCATGCGGGAGAAATTGACGGGAAAGACGCCTGCCTGATGCTCCTGCGCGATATCGCGATCACAAAGTCAAAGGCATCCCTTTTGGATCATGCGATCCTGCTCGTGATTCCCATTTATAATTTGGATGGCCACGAAAGGTTCGGCCCCTACAACCGCATCAATCAAAATGGGCCGGACGAAATGGGCTGGCGTGTGACTTCACAAAACCTGAACCTGAATCGCGATTACCTGAAGGCCGACGCGCCTGAAACGCAGGCGTGGCTCAAATTATTCACCGAATGGCTTCCCGATTTTTTCATCGACTGCCATGTCACGGACGGAGCGGATTTTCAACACGTGCTGACCTACGGGCTTGAGACCCATGAAGGCGTCTCCGCACCCCTGCGAACGTGGATCAACAGGAATTATGTGCCGGCGATCGAGCGAATGATGGCGTCTGCGGGTTCATCGATCGTTCCTTATATGTTTTTCAAGGACGATAAAGACCCGACACTCGGGATCGTCGGCTTTCCTGCTTCGCCGCGGTTCTCCACATCGTACTCGGCGATTCAAAATAGGCCGGGCCTGCTGATCGAAACACACATGCTGAAGGATTACAAGACGAGAGTCGAAGCGACGTACCGGATGCTCGAGTCGACGATCGCGCTGGCGGGCAGCGACTTTCCGGCGCTTCACCGGGCGGTCACGGAGGCCGACGAAGAGGCTGCGCACGGGATACCGCATCCTGTGCCTCTCAGATTTGAAGTCGCCGATAAGGCGAACGCCACGATTCGGTTTCTCGGATACAAACAACGGGTCGAAAAGAGCGATATCTCGGGCACGGACCGGGTCGTGTATACGAAGGTGCCCTATGAAGCAAACATTCCCCGGTATGACAGCTTCATTGTAACAAAATCGGCGCAGCCGCCTTTCGCCTATCTCATCCCCCGCCAATGGCGGGAGGTCATCGACCGGCTAAGGCTCCACGGCCTGAGATTGGATCGTCTGACGGCACCGGCCACCCTCGATGTGGAATCATACCGGTTCTCAAATGCCGTCTGGCAGCAGGCTCCGTTTGAAGGACGACACCCCGTCACCTATTCGGTTCAGAGCAGCAAGGAACGGCGTTCATTTCCCGCGGGAACGGTGGTGGTGAGGATGAATCAGCGGGCTGCACGCGTTGCGGTCCACGCATTGGAACCGGAGGCGCCGGATGCCTTCGTGGCATGGGGCTTTTTCGATGCCATCTTTGAACAGAAGGAATATGCCGAGAATTACGTGATGGAATCGATGGCAACGGACATGCTTGCCAAAGACCCTCAATTAAAAAAGGAGTTCGAAGCCCGGCTCGAGCGCGATACTTCCTTCTCACATAGTTCTGCCGCACGGCTCCGCTTTTTCTATGAACGCTCGCCCTACTGGGATCCGGAGATGAACCGGTATCCCGTCGTGCGTCTCATGACGAACGCACAGCTTGAGACTGAACCACTTCCATGAATCGCCCCGGGAAGGACACTCGTATGATACTTACTCGATCCATTCTCACCAATCGGCTCGCGGGTTACTTGATCGCCGGCGTTCTGATCGTATCGTGCACCCCGGCCCAAGGATCCGGGCGAACCATCCCCGAGCGCACGAAGGAGTTCACGATCGACGATATTTACGTCAAGGGGAAATTCAATACAAAGGGCATTCGCGGCTTCCAGTGGATCGATAACGGAAAAGCGTATTCCTGCCTCGAAACCGATACTTCGGTCAAGCAGACGAACCTGTGGCGATATGACGCCGCCTCCGGAAAGAAAACCGAATTAGTCGATGCCAGGAATCTCGTCTTGAAGGAGGGGGAGCAGCCCTTTTCCATCCAGAATTATGTCTGGTCGAATGATGGGAAAAAGATTCTGTTGACCGGATCGCTGACGGCGCGTTCGCTGAAGACCGGAGGAAATTTTTTCCTCTTTGAACTCGGAAACAAGAAGTTCAGGCAGCTTACAAACAGCACCGAGGAGCAAATGAATGTCAAGTTCTCCCCCGACGGTTCAATGATCGGGTTTGTGAGGGGAAACAATCTCTTCATTCACCGGCTGGACGACGACACCGAGACGCAGCTTACGTTCGACGGGGGACCGCACCTTCTGAACGGACATTTCGACTGGGTTTACGAAGAAGAGTTCGGGCTGATCGACGGCTGGCAATGGTCGCCCGACGGGAAGTACATTGCTTACTGGCAAATCGACGAGAACCGGGAGCCGGAGTTTCCCATCATGAATTTTTTGCCCCTGCACGAAGAGGTGAGCACGATGCGCTATCCGAAAGCGGGGGATCCCAACGGAGTCGTCAGGATCGGACTGCTTGATCTGAAGTCGAGGAAAACGGTTTGGGCAGACATCGGCGCTCCCCTCGACACTACGCAAGATACCTATGTGCCGCGCATCAAATGGACGAACCGCAGCGCACTACTGGCCGTTGAGAGACTTAACCGGCGCCAAAACAGGATGGAGTTGACGTTCGTCGATGCGTCGACCGGCCGCTCAAACGTCGTTCTTACAGAAGCCGAGCAGACATGGATCGATGTCCGGGATGAGTTGACATTCCTGAAGAAGCAGGATCAATTTGTCTGGTCTTCGGAGCGCGACGGATACCTCCATCTGTATCTCTACGGCATGGACGGCAAACTCATCCGACAATTGACCCAAGGCCGGTGGGACGTGGATCACCTGAACGGGGTTGATGAGTCGTCTGGAACCGTGTATTTCACCGCGGGGGTCGTTTCACCGCTCGGCCGTGAAGTCTACGCAGTTGGCCTGGACGGGAAAGGGTTCAAACGAATCACGAAAGAGGATGGGAGCAATTCCGCGAATTTCGCCCCGGATTTTTCGGTCTTTCTACACACGTTTACAGATGTCAGCACCCCCTCGAAGGTAAGCCTTCGGAAGAATGACGGGACACCCGTTCGGGTTGTGGACGACGGGACGATCGGGGCCCTCTCCGAATATGCAATCAGCCCGCAGACCTTCTTCACATTCAAGACCGGCGACGGGGTCGAGTTGAACGGCTGGATGATCAAACCGACGGATTTCGATCCCTCAAAAAAATATCCCGTGCTGATGTCCGTGTATGGAGGACCGGGCTCGCAGACCGTTCGGAACAGTTGGGGGGGACAGAATTTTCTCTGGTATCAACTGCTTGCTCAGAAGGGATACATCGTCGCGAGCATCGACAACCGGGGGACGGGAGCCCGGGGGAAAGAGTTTAAGAGCGTGACGTACAAACATCTCGGCAAATGGGAAACCCACGACCAGATCGAAGGGGCAAAGTACCTCTCGTCCCTTCCGTTCGTCGATGGCTCGAGGATCGGGATCTGGGGGTGGAGCTATGGCGGGTATATGGCTCTGATGTCGGTTCTGCTCGGATCCGATGTGTTCAAGACCGGCGTTTCGGTCGCGCCGGTGACCCACTGGAAGTTTTATGATACGATCTACACGGAGCGGTACATGCTCACGCCGCAGGAAAACCCCGAAGGCTATGAGGAGAGCGCACCCCTGACGCACGCAGCAAAGCTCAAGGGCAACCTTCTGGAAATCCATGGCACGGCCGATGACAATGTGCACTGGCAGAACACCGTCAGCATGGTGAACGCATTGAATCAGGCGGGTAAACAATTTGAAACCGCGTTTTATCCCGGGGGCTTGCACGGCATTGGAGGCGGAAAACTGAGGGCGCAGCTCTTCACCAGGATCACTAATTTTATCCTCGATAAGTTATGACGGGAAGAAGCGCACCACGTGTCGGCTTCCTGATTATGATCCTCGCGAGCCTCGCCCGCGCGCAGCCGCTCACATGGGAAAATATCACCGGAACCCCGGGCTTCGATGTCTTAGTCCGGACGAGCACAGGACTCATCGTCGCGACGAATGGCAGGGGGGTGGTCTATGCTTCCACCGATAATGGTCGAATCTTCCCGTCCATCCTCGCCTACCCCTCGGCGAGTCCGATTCTTGAGCTTGCCGCTACGGGCGACCGTGTGGCCGCGCGCATCATTGATCCGAGGGTGATCAATGCCTATCAAATCCTTCTGTGGAATAATCATCCCGGTGATTGGAGACGCATCTTCACCTCCTCCTTCCCCTACTATCAAGCCCTGATGATAAGCGATTCGGGCGTCGTCTTTGCGATCGACCCCTATAATGGGGGAAGAATCGTAAGGTTTGACGGACCCTCATGGACCAATGTCGGCGGCAACCAGTCGTTTTTGGCGAACCCGTTCGGCGATGTAACGCTTCTCACCGCAATCGATCATGCAAACAATTTCATCGTCGGCCGCCCCGACGGGGGCATCTTCGTTTCGGCGGACTACGGACAGACATGGAGGAGCTCCCTTCTCAACTACTCGGTGAACGCAATCGATGTCACTCTGCCCAATCGAATTCTGATCGGAACAAGTCCGAGCAACCCGCTTCATACCTTTGGAGGGGTCTTTGTTTCAACCGACAGCGGTCAGACCTGGCGGGGGCTCGGACTTTCGAATCATTCGATTACTTCCCTGGCGGAAAGGAGTTCAGGAAGTCTTTATGCTCTCGCTGACGGCGGCGTGTACAAGCGGATCGAGTCAACCGGCGGGTGGCGCCTGCAGGACCTCGCGGGAAGGCGATTCACATCGCTGGCGCTGATCGGCGCCGATACGGTCATTGCCTCGAGCGAATCTGCGGGGCTGTTTCAATCGACGGATGACGGTGTCGCATGGTCGGGCGATGCATTGAGAGGGAAGGATATTTTTGCGATTGCCGAAAGCCCGCTGGGCAATCTCTTTACCGGAACACTGGGAAGCGGCATCTTCCGATCGGCCCCCGGCCAGCTGGGGTGGACTCAAATTGCGCCCGGCTCGACGGGCGATTATGTCTACTCTTTTGCCGCCGCAGGCGGCGCAGTCTATGCGGCAACGAATGGCGGCCTCTACCGGACTACTGATGAGGGCGTAAACTGGTGGAAAATCAGTTCATCCATCAGCGGATCGGCGTATGCGGTTGCAGTGGCCGCGGATGGCTCACTGTTGGCGGGGACCGGTTTCGGAATCCAGCGCTCCACGGACGCCGGTCTGTCGTGGTATCAGACGGGTCTTGCCGGCTCGAAGGTGTTTTTCATGGCCGTATCCCCGGACGGAAACATCTATGCGGGAACCCCCTCCGGCGGTGTCTATTCCTCGACCGACGCCGGAGTCAGCTGGGCCGGAGCGGGGCTCGCGAGAGACGATCTACAAACCGTGGCCGTGAATTCGCTGGGGCACGTCTTTGCGGGCGTTTACGGAGGAACCTTCCGTTCGACGAACAAGGGATTGACATGGGACAACGTCAGCTTCACGAACGGGTATGTATACGCAGTACTATTCAGCGGCCCGCAAGCCGTCTACGCGGGCACCTATAACGGGATCTATGCATCATCGGACGAGGGCGGAACCTGGAGTCCGGCCGGGGACAGCGGGTTGGCTCAATCGGTTGTGCTTTCTCTGGCGATGAACGATCAGAACCACGTCCTGGCAGGGACGTATCGAGGGGGAGTCTACCGGAGCGTTCGGCAGGCCGCGCCTTCGATCGTCAATGGCGTGGGTGGGTCGTCCGGTTTGCCTGTCAGCACCGGCCTTCTTCAAAATTATCCGAACCCGTTCAATCCGCAAACCGAACTCGCATTCGCGATCAGGAACCCAGACCACGTATCGCTGCACATCTACGACATTCTCGCCAGAGAGATAGCAACTCTCGTCGATGAGAAGCTCGCGCCCGGGACGTACCGCGTCTCCTGGGATGCGACCGGCCGCCCGAGCGGCGTCTATTATTACAGATTGATGGCCGGCGGGTTTACCGCCACGAAAAAGATGCTGCTTCTTCGGTGAGTATGGAAACGGAACAAACTCATCCTGAAGATCTCAATGCGCTGATGCTTCGCCGGCGGGAAGAGCTGGAAGAGCTCAAGCGCCGCGGCATCAACCCGTATCCGTACTTGTTTCACAGGACGGATTTTTCCGCGGATATCATCAAGAGTTTTTCCGACGACAGCCCGCAGCGAAACGTCGCAATCGCAGGCCGCATCGTCTCGATCCGCCGGATGGGAAAAGCTTCGTTCTGTCACATCCAGGATTCCAGGGGCAAGATTCAGGTCTACCTGAAGCGCGACGACATCGGCGATCTGTACGATGCATTCCGCCTGCTGGATATCGGCGACATCATCGGAGTGGAGGGATTTGTTTTTCGGACGAAGATGGGAGAGGTCTCCGTCCACGCCAGACGCTACGAATTGCTCACCAAGTCGCTCCGTCCGCCCCCGGTCGTCAAAGAGAAAACCGACGACGAGGGGCGGCGCGTCGTCTTCGATCCAATCGCCGACAAGGAGCTCCGCTACCGGCAGCGCTATGTCGATCTGCTCGTCAATGCCGGCACCAGGGAAGTGTTCATCAAGCGGTCGAAGCTGGTTTCTTCGATACGGAAGTTCCTTGACGCGAGAGGGTACCTCGAAGTCGAGACGCCGATTCTCCAACCCCTGTACGGCGGGGCGTTCGCCCGGCCCTTTATCACCCATCACAATGCGCTCGACGTCGATCTCTACCTCCGGATCGCCGACGAGCTGTATTTGAAGCGTCTGATCGTCGGGGGGTATGAAGGTGTTTACGAGTTTGCGAAGGATTTTCGCAACGAGGGAATGGACAGAAACCACAATCCTGAATTCACGATGCTGGAGCTCTATGTCGCCTATCAGGATTACCTGTGGATGATGGAGCTGGTCGAACAGCTTATCGGCTCCGCCGCGCTGGAGGTCAATCAATCGCAGAAGTGGAAGGTTGGCGACCATGAAATCGATTTCACCCCTCCCTGGAAGCGGGTGTCGATGTTCGACGCGATCGAACAACAGACCGGGAAGAAGCTGCGGGGGAAGTCCGAGAAGGAACTACTGGCGATTGCCAGGGAGCTTCAACTTGAATTCGCCCCCGGCGCGGGCCCCGGAGCCATCATCGATGAAATCTTCAGTGAGCTCGTGGAGCCGAAGCTGATCCAGCCGGTGTTTGTGACGGACTATCCGCTTGAGATGTCGCCGCTGGCGAAACGGCACCGCACCGAACCCGGTCTGGTTGAGCGATTCGAGCTCATCGTGAACGGCCACGAGCTGTGCAACGCCTTCAGCGAGCTAAACGACCCGATCGATCAGCGCATGCGATTCGAGGAACAAATGAAGCTGAGAGCCCGGGGCAACGAAGAGGCGCAAATGCTCGACGAGGATTATCTCCGGGCGCTCGAGTACGGAATGCCCCCGTCGGCGGGGCTCGGGATCGGCATCGACCGTCTCGTGATGCTCTTTACGAACCAGAGCTCGATCCGCGATGTGATCTTTTTTCCCCAAATGAAGCCGGAGCGCTGAAGATGAGGCCGATTCTTGCTACTCTGGCCCTTGTAGTCATGTGGCTCTCATTGGTGCGAGCCGGCACGACCGGCATCCTCGAGGGCAAAGTCGTCGATCGGGAAACGCACGAGGCGCTTGCCGGAGTCTCTGTTTCGATCGTCGGGTCGATGCAGGGGGCCGCGACCAACATTGACGGGCACTTTCAAATTACCAATCTCCCCGCCGGCAACTATAACGTCCGCTTCTCGACAATCGGGTATCAACCGCGCCTGTACCGGGACGTCGAAATTCATGCCGACGTTCGCACCAAACTGAGCGTCGAAATGGCCCCGTCGGCCGTCGAGGTTTCGGAGGTCGAAATCCTCGCCGACCGCCCCTTAATCGAGAAGGATGTAACAAGCACGAACTTCTCGCTCGGGACAACGCAGGTGGATCGGCTCCCGGTCCATTCTGTCCAGGATTTACTCTCGCTGTTCCCGAGCGTCACTGCCGAGGGAAATGTGCGGGGCGGTAAGACGAGCGAAGTGGTCTATCTGGTCGACGGCCTGCCGCTCCAGGATGTCGTCGGGGGCGGCGTCGGTTCGTCGCTGCCGAAAAGTTCGATCACCGAATTTTCGATCCAGTCCGGAGGCTTCGAGGCGGAATACGGCAATGCGCTATCCGGAGTGGTCAACATCATCACGCGCCGCGGAGGCGAAACGCACTCGGCCGTGATCCGCGTCGAGAAGGACAATTGGCTGTCCGGCGGGTGGAATCAACAGAACGACCGCGCGACCGAAACGGAGGTGACGCTTTCCGGCCCCATTGTAAGGGAGCGTCTTCATTATTTTGCCGCAAACACGCTGCAGCTGAGCGATACGCGCTGGAGGCAGGACTTTGACAAGTTTTTCGCATCGCCGATCCAGAGAGATGTGAGCGGCCTCGGGAAAATTGATTGGACTGTCTCGCCGAAAATACGGCTGACCGCGCAAAACGTGTATTCGCTTCGCTGGTGGCGTGATTACGAATTCAGCTGGCGCTTCAATCTTGCCGGCCTGCCGAAACGGAGCCGCTCGTCGTACCGGACGACCCTTTCCCTTTCGCATTCGCTCTCGGACATGGTTCATTACCGGCTCGATCTCAGTCACTATTACCTTCGCTCCAGAATCGGCGATGACGACAAGAACAACATCCCATCATCTCCCTATCAATACGATTTCTTCCTGGAATACATTGTCAGCGGGGACCGCGCCTGGTGGTCGGATACGAAGCAAAATATATCGACGGTGAAAGGCGACCTCGACATTCAGTTGACGAACGAAAACATCCTGAAGTTCGGAGCCGAGCTGAACCAGTACAACATTTCCTCCGACGTCGTGAAATATGTCCCGCAGACGACCTACTTCGGCAAGATTCTTCCCGACGAACCCCAGCTTAATTACAGCTCGAGCTACCATTACTTCCCCCGCACAGGCAGTGTGTATCTCCAGGATAAACTCGAGGTGGAGAAGGATGGTGCGGTGGTGAATCTCGGGTTTCGCTACGAATTCCTCGATCCAAGGAGTGAACGGCCTGTCGTGGAGTATGTAACGCCCGACAGCAACTCGGGCCAGTACAAAGCACAGGTGACCCGCTTTGTACCGGCGTCCATCAAGCAACAGGTGAGTCCGAGAATGGGGTTGTCTTTTCCGATCATGTGGAATATGATCCTCATCATGAATTATGGCCATTATTTTCAGTTTCCCCTCTTCGATTACCTGTACTCCGGCACAAATCCGCAGCAGCTTCGCAACGGCGTGAGCGTCCTTGTGGGCAACCCCGACCTGAAGCCGGAACGGACGCACGCCTGGGAGGTAGGCGTCAAGTACGGACTGGACGAAAAGACACTCCTGAGCCTCACATATTTCAAGAAGGAATTCATCGATCAGATCGACTCCAAAACATTTCTTCCGTCGAAGGCCCGGCTTGCGGGCGACTACGGCTTCGCGGAGTATGTCAACAACGCCTTTGCCAACGCAGAAGGTTTGGAACTGGTCCTGACGCGCTATCGGGACGAAATCCTCTCCGGGTCGCTCTCGTATTCCCTCATGAGGACAGAGGGAGTCAGCGATTATGTCAATCAGGGAATCAACCTTCAGCAGTGGGGGTTTCCCGTGCTGAATGAGCCCTATCCCCTGAGCTGGGACCAACTGCACACGATCAAGATGGTGATCGACGCGAAGCTTCCGTTGAATATTATTTGTAACGCGGTCTGGACGTACAATACCGGCAGGCCGTACACCTACTTCCCGACGAAGGACGGGTATACGCCGCAGGACACGACTCAACCCTTTCTTCCGAATAATGCACGACTGACTTCAAACACCACCGTGAATCTCAAGTTTTCCCGGAAGCTCGCTCTCGGGGACTTGATGTCGCTGACGCTCTATGGAGATGTGCGGAACCTCTTCAACAGCCTGAATGCCCGATGGGCGGATTCGAACGGCAGGATCGGAGGGCAACTCGGCGACCCCTCCGCCTACTATGATCCGCGAAGATTCTCTCTCGGTCTGCGTTATGAACTATAGCCGGAGGGGATTTCAGCGTGGGTGGTACGCCGTGGCGGTGCTGATCGCGCTCTTCTCGCTATCCTGCCAGGAATCCCTCCCGACCTACGTCTTTCCGACTAATATTATGTCGTTCGAAGTCAAAACGATCGAACAGCTCAGCAATCGTATCGCACGGCCGGGCCACCAGCTCGTTCACATGGTCCTGATCGGAAAGAACACATTCGATGAAGTATTCGAGGACAGCGTCGACATCAGAGGGTCTGCGCGAATCTGGTGGAAGCGGAAGCCCCGGCGCTTCCGGACGATCGAGCTGTCGGCCCAAAATTTCAGCGACCCGGGATTGATCAAAAACGGCAAGATGATGCTTCTCCCCGGCCAGCAGTTCGGATTGGACCTCTACTGGAACCTGATGAGCGACGACAGTTTGTACCTCGTTTCGGAGATGATCTTCACGAATCTCCGCCAGGAACGGCAGTGCGACTGGGACGTCGCCTGTTCCGATCCCGAGACGTTCGTCGTCGAGGCCTCGCTCGCTGTGTATGATAAAATCGGATACGTCGGTGCCCCCGCCCGGGAGTTTCAATTCATTGGGACTACGTGCATCACCGGCCGCGGACCATACTGCAGTGGGGGCAATTGAGATGGAATTTCGTCATGACGCATGGCGGTACGAAACCTAAGTGGGCAGGTTACACCGGACTGGCGCTGGCCTCGCTCTTTTCGCTCACCTGCCAGGAATCACTCCCAACATACGTCTTCCCGGCAAATATCATGTCTCTTGACGTGGGGACAATCGAACAACTCAGCAACCGGATTGGAAGACCGGGTCACCAGCTCGTTCATCTGGTCCTGATCGGGAAGAACACATTTGACGAAGTGTACCTGGACAGCGTCAACATCAAGGGTGCGGTGCGAATATGGTGGAAGCGTAAGCCGAGGCGATTTCGGACAATCTACCTCTCGGACCAGAATTTGACCGATCCGGCTCTGATCAAGAGCGGTAGGATGATGCTTCTACCAGGCCAGCAGTTCGGCATGGATATTTACTGGAACCTCATGACCGATGATAGCCTGTACCTTCCATCCGAGATGATCTTCAATAATCTACGGCAAGAGCGTCAATGCGACTGGAGCGTCGCCTGCTCCGATCCCGAAATGTTTGTCGTCGAGGCGTCGCTCTCTGTCTACGATCGTATCGGGTACGTTGCCGCCGCGGCGAAGGAGTTCAAGTTCATCGGAACCATCTGCATTTGTGGTGGGGGGCCGTATTGCCCCGGTCCACCTGGCTGCGGACCCTGAGCCGGTCAGCAACGTGACCTACGCCTCCCCAGCATCGTTACCCCACACCGGTATTCAGAGAGCGCCGGATTGAGCCCACCCCCCCTCATCAGCGTCATTATCCCCACGCTCCAGGAAGAGAAACTCCTTGCCCGCACACTCGATCAGTTTAGCGATGATGTGAAGCGGCGGCACCGCCTTGAGGTGATCGTCAGCGATGGAGGGAGCACAGATCTGACGACAGCAGTCGCGCGGAGCAAAGCCGATTTTCTGGTAGAACCGAGCAACGGCTGTTTGCAGAATATCTCAATCGGCCGAAACTCCGGCGCCGCTTCCGCCCGCGGAGAGATTCTGATATTTATTAACGCCGACGTCCGGATCGGAGACCCCGATCGCTTCTTTTCTCACATGGCCCGCGCAATTTCCGATGAGCGCTTTTCTGCGGCGACGTGCAATGTTCGGATCTATCCGGAAGAGGAAGGGAACGTCGACCGGGTGTTCCATCGTTGTTTTAATTGGTACTGTCGTATGCTGAATGCCTCCGGAATGGGTATGGGGCGGGGTGAATGTCACGTGGTCAGAAAGGAAATGTTCCGGCGAATCGGGGGATACAACACGAAGATGGCAGCCGGAGAGGATTATGAATTGTTCGTCCGGCTGAGGCACGTCGGAAGGGTGCATTTCGCCCGGGGGCTCGACGTCTTCGAGTCGCCGAGGCGGTACCGGAAGATGGGATACCTCGCCGTCAGCCTGCTGTGGTTCCTCAACGGGTTGACGGCCCTTCTGTTCCATCGATCCGTTGTCAAGAAGTGGAAACCCGTCCGGTAAGCCCCGTCAAAGGGTATTTGACTTTCGTGCCATTTTTAAATATACTTTTTATGGCGATTTTTCACTGAAAAGGACGTTTATGAAAAAGAGATTTTCATTCGTGACCGTGAGCGGCGTGTTTCTTCTGGCCCTCTTTCTGGGGGTACAGATCAACAATGTCATCTCCGGGGAGAACATTTTCGAACAGCTCAACAAATTCAAAGATGTATTGAGCCTGACGGAGAAGTATTATGTTGACGAAATCGACACCCAAAAGCTCGTCGAGGCCGCGATTCACGGCATGCTCAGCAATCTGGACCCTCACTCCGTCTACATCCCTGCCAAAGAACTTCCGAAGATCAATGAAGATTTTCAGGGAAGTTTTGAAGGGATCGGCGTCGAGTACGACGTTCTCGGCGATACGCTCATCGTTGTCGCCCCGGTCGCCGGAGGGCCGAGCGAAGCTCTCGGCATCCTGTCGGGCGACAAAATCGTCCGGATCGATGATTCCTCTTCTGTAGGAATCAAGCGGGATGACGTTCCGAAGAAATTACGCGGCCCGAAAGGGACCCATGTAAAAGTTTCCATTGCCAGGGCGGGCGAGAAAGACCTGATCGAGTTCGATATCACGCGCGACAAAATTCCGCTCTACAGCGTCGATGTCTCGTACATGGTCAAAGATGATATTGGCTATGTGAGCGTCAATCGATTCGCATCGACTACCCATGACGAATTCGTGACCGCCCTCCAAAAGCTTCGGGGCCAGGGGATGAAGAGGTTAATCGTGGATCTCCGGAACAACCCGGGCGGATATCTTGAACAGGCCTACAAGTTGGCCGACGAGCTGCTGCCGAAGGGGAGGAAGGTCGTCTATACGAAAGGACGCAGGCCGGAGTTCAACGAAGAGTATACCAGCGCCGGCGGGGGGTATGCCGACGTCTCGCTCATTATTTTGATTAACCACGGATCGGCCTCAGCCAGCGAGATCGTTTCCGGTGCGGTCCAGGATTGGGACCGGGGCCTGATTGTGGGCGAAACAAGCTTCGGGAAGGGACTCGTGCAGCGCCAGATCGACCTCCCCGACAAATCTGCCTTCCGTCTGACGATTGCCCGCTATTACACGCCCTCCGGAAGGTTGATCCAGAGGCCGTACGGAAAAGATATTGAAGATTATGTCAAGGAAGGGCTCGTAAAGGACGAAGTGGAGGGCGATAACATCGAGCACAAAGAGGAAAAAGATTCGACGAGGCCTGTTTTCAAGACTTCGGGCGGGCGGGCGGTGTTCGGCGGAGGGGGCATCACGCCGGACTATATCATAAAGAGCGAGAAAGCGTCAACCCTATACGTGCAGATTCAGAGCAAAATCGGCTTTCGCAACTTTGCCGTCCGCTATATGGACGAGCACGGCAAGGGCATCCACGCAGAATACGGCAAGGATGTGAAGCGCTACGTCAGCGACTTCACCATCAAGGATGACGTCGTCCGGCAGTTTGAATCGGAAGTGAAAAAACGTAGCGTTGCGATCGATCCCGCGCAGTGGGCCAAAGATGAGCCCATCATTAAGGCGCGGCTGAAGGGCGAATTCGCCCGGACGATCTGGGGGAACGAGGGTATCTGGAGAGTGTGGCAAAAGGGAGACGATGCGCAATTTCAAAAAGCGCTGACGCTCTTCCCCGAGGCGGAGAAAATCGCCGGCATCCGATAAGCGCCTCTATCGCATCTCTTCCGGGACGGCGTTGACATTCGAAGTTCGAGGGTTGAGGCGGGCGCTGTCATGTGCAGCCGCCCTTCTTCCGGTCCTCAGCAATTTATGGGCGCTGCCCGCCGCCGACGATTCGGTTTTTCAGGCAGGGGAGGAGCTGACTTACAACGTAAGTTTCGGTCCACTGAACATCGGCCAGGTCCGGATCGCGCTATTAAAGAAGGAACTCGCGGACCGGGAGTCGGTGTATACCGCGACCGCGCATATCGATTCCTACAAAGGAGTCCCCTTCGTTAACCTGCACGCCGTGTACGACGATCACATCGCCGAGGGGATTTATTCCACGTGGTTCCGGAGCCGGAGAAAAGACGAAGGCGTCTGGGTGACGCATGAGTACGTGTACGATTACCCGAATCATCGCGTGTCCATCAAACAGGGGGTGGCCGGCAGCGAGCGCGTCGTCAGGAGGGATACCCTCCGGCTCGATACGCTCTTCCAGGACGGGCTATCGCTTCTGTTTCTTGCCCGGAAGAATCTGATGACGGACCGGACGATGGTGATACCCACGCTTGTGAACGAGAAGAAAGGGAAAACGATCATCCGATTTTCGCGCGAGAGGGCAAAGGAACAGATCGATGCAGTCAACTATCCGATCGACCTCATTCACTTTGAAGGCGACGCCGACTTCGTCGGGATCTTCGGGCTGACCGGAGCATTCGAAGGGTGGTTCAGCAACGATGCGGCAAGAGTTCCGGTCGTCGCAAAGATGAAGGTGCTGATCGGAAATATCCGGATCGAGCTTATGAAATGGAAGCGGGTAGGTTGGGCGCCCCCCCGATTTCTGGAAGGTGCGCATTAATGATTTTAACCCGCCGCCGATGCCGTCGCTCTCAATACGCAGCCGATCCCCGATGCGCCTGACATTCTGGGGAACGCGCGGGTCGATTTCCACGCCGGGGAAACAAACCGTCCGGTACGGGGGAAATACACCCTGCGTCGAATTGAGGCTCGCCAACGACGAGCTGATCATCCTCGATGCCGGGACCGGCATCAGGAATCTCGGGGAACGGCTGATCGAGAACGGGGAATCGATCAAGGCATACCTCATGATCTCCCACCTCCACTGGGACCACATCCAGGGGTTTCCGTTCTTCAAGCCGGCGTTCATCTCGGGGAACGAGCTCACGATCATCGGCGGGGAAACCGAAAAGGTCTCACTTCAGAAGATGATCTCGGACCAGATGAACATGGTTTATTTTCCCGTCCAGCTCAACGAACTGAAGGCGACGCTCAATTTCCTGAAAGTGGGGGAAGAGGAGTTTCACGTCTTTGACGCGCATGTCCAGACGATCTTTGTGAACCACCCCACGTTTGCCATCGGCTACAGGATTACGCACAAGGGAAAGACGCTTGTCTATATCAGCGACAACGAGCCGTTCGACCGCCGGGTTGCCCAGTCAATCAGAAACGTCGAAAAGGTCATCGTCGATAAGTTTCTACGCTCCACCGGCGACCCCAATCAGCGGATCTTCGATTTTGTCGAAGGGGCGGACGTGCTCATTCATGACGCGACCTACACGCCCGAGGAATATGTCGACCGGGTGGGATGGGGCCATTCACACTACCTGTTCACGCTCAAGGTCGCAGCGGAAGGCAAAGTCAAGAGGCTCGTTCTGTTCCACCATGACCCGGCGCATAGTGACGAAAAAGTTGACGACATCCTGAAAAAGTGCCGGAAAGAAATCCGTAATCGTCACTATACGTTCGATTGCATCGCCGCCGCCGAAGGCATGGAGATGGAGGTATAAAATATGGCGCGACACACCGATACTTGACATTGATAGCATGCACCTGTTATATTTGCGCGACTGAGAGTGAGTTTAAGCCGCCGAAAGAGGGAATGATGGTTCAATTTGAGGTTGAGCAGGGAGAGAAAGGGCTTCAAGCTCACAGCGTTGTGGTGGTCTCATAAGGGACCGATCCACGCGGAGCGGCGGACCCCCGAGTGTTCACACAGTGACGAGTGAACAGTCGGGGTTTTTATTGAAGAACAGGATGGAACCTCGGAATGGCGTTTGCCTTTAAGGAAAGCGACTTCAAGAAGCTCAGCAAGGTTCTCGGAGTCCCGGCGAAGCATAAAGGAAACAATATCCGATATGAGGTGGGGAACAAGGGGATGGGCCGGAAACTCGCTGTTGAAATCTACCCCGATCTGCCGATCGGGAAGCGCCGCGGGAACCTGGTCTCGGTGTATACGCCGAGCGCCCACCTTCAGCTTCATTTTTGCTCGGGTTTCGTGGTGAGCGAGATGCTCAATGAAGTGACGTTCATCGGGGAGCATCAGGGCAAGCTCTCGGGGCTGATCGTTGAGAGAGAAGGCGGGTGCTCGCTCTATGCCAATGTCGACCGGCAAATACTTTCAGGAGACTTCACCCAGCTTGGGCCCGAGGTTATGCTCTCGGGCATCGCCCTCTCGCTGACCGAATCGCTCCTCCCCGATGCGAAAACCGGCCCCAGGAAAAGACGCCCGTGATCCGGATCGGGGTCTACACGGCCGCTTCGCGGCCCCCGCTCGCGCGGGACGAAACTATCAGGATCGCCAGGCGTGTTCTTACAAGAGAACGCCGAAAGGCCGCGGCAATAGCCATTATCTATATTAACGATCGCTCGATGATTCGGATGAACGCAGCATACCTCAAGCGACGTCGGACGACGGATGTTTTGAGTTTTCCGCTGAGCGACCTCGCGGACGGCCTGCTGGAGGGTGAAGTCTACGTCAACCTGGACCGCGCCCGGCGGCAGGCGCGCCGGTTTGGAGTCACATTCAGGAACGAAGTGGCCCGCCTCGTCATCCACGGAGTGCTGCATTTGTTGGATTACGATGACAAACGCGAGAGTGAGAAGCGGCAGATGACGCGTCTCGAAGACGCATATCTCCGCGCCTGCTGTTGAGACGATGGTCTCGGAAAGGGACATGGATGAGTAAATCACTGATTATCGTGGAATCGCCCGCGAAAGCGAAGACGATCAACCGGTACCTGGGCAAGGAGTATGTCGTGAAGGCATCGGTGGGTCACATTAAGAATCTGCCGAAGAGCAGCCTCGGCGTCGATATTGAAGACGGATTCACACCGACATTTGAACCGATAGCCGGCAAGGAGGAGACGATCAGGGAATTGCGCGAGGCGGCCGCCCAGGCGTCCAGCGTGTACCTTGCGACCGATCCCGACCGGGAAGGTGAGGCGATCGCGGCCGATATCGCCGAGGAGATTTCCAATGAGAAACAGAACATTTACCGGGTTCTCTTTCACGAGATTACGGAAAAAGGAATTACACAGGCAATGAAGGAGCCGAAACGGATCGACGAGAATCTCGTCGCGAGCCAGCGGGCCCGCCGGGTGATGGACCGGATCGTCGGCTATAAAGTCAGCCCGTTCGTCTGGAAGACAATTTTTTACGGGCTCTCCGCGGGGCGCGTCCAATCCGTGGCCCTGAGGCTGATTTGCGAACGTGAAGAGCAGATCAAGTCGTTTGTCCCCACCGAATACTGGTCGATCATCGGGGAATTCGCGGCCCAGAACAGCAGTCCCTTTTATGCGAAGCTCGTAAAGATCGGCGGCAAAGAATTATACGTCCCCTCGAAGGAGAACCTCGCGGAGATTCACCACAAAGGGACCGCCGATACGTTCATGTATATCCCCTCCGAATCTGAGGCGCACAAATACATCGATGATATCAAGAAGCATTCGTTCGGCATCGAAAGCGTTCAGAAGAGGGATACGCGGAGGAACCCGCTGCCGCCATTCATCACGAGCACGCTGCAACAGGAAGCGTCACGCAAGCTCCGCCTCTCCGCATCCAGGACCATGAAGCTGGCCCAGAAGCTCTATGAAGGAGTCGAAATCGGCAGTGAAGTGGTCGGGCTGATTACGTATATGAGGACGGACTCAACCCGTCTGAGCGAGGATGCGGTTGCCGAGGCGCGAGAGTATATTTTCAATAATTACGGCAAGGAGTACGTGCCGAAACAGCCTCAAGTCTATAAGAAGAAAAAGACCTCGCAGGATGCTCATGAGGCGATCCGCCCGACGTCGGTGAAGTATTCGCCGAAGGCCGTTAAGAAATACCTCGACAAGGAGCTTTTTAATTTATACGAGTTGATCTGGAACCGGTTCATCGCCTGTCAGATGGAAGCGGCGGTTCTCGAAACCGCGACGGTCCTGATCGCGGGCGGACCCTATGTATTCAAGGCAGTATCGTCAATTTACAAGTTCAGGGGATTCCTCCAGGTGTACGACGATGCCGCTGACCGCGAGTCCGCGGTCGAGGACGAAGATCCGGAAGTGGTGGACGAGAAACTGCCTGCGAACCTCGCAGCCGGACAGGCGTTACGGGTATCGAATATCATACCCCACCGGCACGAGACTTCGCCTCCGCCTCGTTACACCGAGAGCAGCCTGGTGAAAACCCTCGAGGCGCTCGGTATCGGGCGGCCGAGCACCTATGCGCAGATCGTCGGTACAATCATCGACAGAAAATATGTCGAACAGCGGGACAGGAAGCTGTACGCGCTCGACCTCGGGATCGAGGTTAACAAGCTTCTCACAGCTCACTTCCCCCACATTTTCAATGTGAAGTTCACGGCGAAAATGGAGGAGGAGCTCGACACGATTGCCTCGGGCGCGAGCGACTATGCGACGGTATTGGGCGATTTTTACGGACCGTTCAACGAATCGCTCGAGAAAGTCTCGCGCAATGCATCCGCGATCAAGAAGTCGATGCAGAGCGTAACAGAAGAAGTCTGCGAGGTCTGCGGTAAGCGCATGATCATCAAGTGGGGACGCAACGGCAGATTCATGGCGTGCAGCGGATATCCGTCGTGCAAGAATACGAAGCCGCTTCCCGAGGATCAGGAGAAGCAGCAGCACCTCGCCGGGTTGAAATGCGAGCTGTGCGGAGGCGAGATGCTCATACGCGCAAGCAGGTTCGGTACATTTCTCGGCTGCTCGAACTATCCCCGCTGTAAGAACACAAAGCCGATTTCGACAGGCGTCAAATGCCCGAAATGCACGCAGGGGGATGTGATCGAGCGGAAAACGAAGCGTAAACGGACGTTCTACGGGTGCTCGCGGTATCCGGAGTGCGATTTTGCCTCCTGGGACAAGCCCCTCAGCCGAAAGTGCGACACGTGCGGATCGCCCTACATGGTCGCCAAGTTTTCACAGAAGCGGGGCGAATACCTGAAATGCCCGGCCTGCAAAGCTGAAATCGCCAAAGAAGAAGAAGCCGTGGCGGTTGCGTGATGAGCGGGGCGACTCTCATGCACGAGATCCGGGAATACCTCAATCATATTGATCGCGTGAAGAACTATTCGCCTCATACGGTGGCGGCCTATGGCGGCGATCTGAGGCAGTTTCACGAGTTCCTGGCACGCCATTTTTCAACGGATCGCATCGTCCCGGCCGAGATCGACCATGTTACGATACGACTGTTTCTGGGCGACCTTCTTGAGAACGGCAAGAGCAGGAAGAGTATTGTCCGGAAACTCTCATCGGTGCGATCCTTTTTCGATTTCATGGTTCGCCGGAATGTGATTCCCCAAAACCCCGGATCAAACGTCCTCACGCCCCGGCTGCCGAGGAAACTGCCCGTCTATCTGGATGAGCCGTCGATCGACAAAATGATGAACCTCCCCGACACTTCAACAGTACGGGGTTTGCGGGATCGCGCAATCCTCGAGCTTTTATATGGAACCGGTATGCGGCTCAACGAGCTCGTACGGCTCGACCTCAGCAGCCTCGACCTGGGCAACAATACCGTGAAGGTAACGGGGAAGGGAAGCAAAGAGCGGATCGTTCCAATTGGAAGTAAGGCGAAGGATGCGCTTAAGGCGTACCTCGCCCGCCGCGCCGGGGGGGCAGCGGGCAGAGGCGGGCCGGACGAGGCGGTATTTTTTAGTGAGGGCGGCAAACGGATCTATCCGCGCGCCGTCTACAGGATCGTCAACCATTACATCAGCGTGGCATCCGATGTCCGGAAAAAGAGCCCCCACGTCCTCCGCCACACCTTCGCGACCCACATGGTCAATCGCGGCGCCGACCTGCGGGCGGTAAAGGAATTACTGGGGCACGAGAGTCTGTCGACCACACAGTTATACACACACGTAACCGTCGACCGGTTGAAGCGTATTTACAAACAGGCGCATCCGAAGGCGCAGTAAGACCGGAGGAATTTGATCTTAGAGGGGAATCACAATGGAAATCCGTATTACGGCGCGTCGATTTAAACCGCAGAAGGATATCAGGGATCACGCCCTCGCATCGATCCGAAAGCTCGACAAATTCTGTGACCGTACCGCCCGGGGAGACATCATCCTCAGTTTCGAGCATACAGTGAACAGCGTGATGTGTGCCGAAATTAATTTGCATATCGACGGTACGGTGCTCACGGCGAAGGATTCGTCCGAGGACTTCAAAAAATCGATCGACCTGGCGATCGCGAAACTCGAACGCCGGCTCTCAAAGCACAAGACGAAACTCCGGATGAAAAACAAAACGAAACTCCGGCGGGTGAAGGAAGACAGCATATCGCCCCCCGACGGGGAGGAGGAATGATGCTGAAGGCCGCCAAAGAGACAAGAAAGACGAGCATTACGATCGGGTTCCTGGTCGAATCGAACAAGGAACGGCTACGGTTGACCTCGCTCACCGGGGATGCGGGCTTCGACAAGAAGATCACCGATAAGAACATCCATCGCCCTGGGCTCGCATTGGCCGGTTTCGTCCAGCTTTTCAGATATGATCGCGTGCAGGTGTTCGGAAATACGGAAATCAGCTACCTTGAACAACTGGATCCCGCCCAGCGGGCGAAGGCGCTTGAAACGATCTTCCGTTTTGATGTGCCCTGTGTTGTGGTGACGAGCGATAATAAGGTCGACGAGACATTCGTGAAGTACGCGCTCGCGAATAAGGTGCCGGTTCTCCGGACCCCCTTCGAGACGACGAAATTCATCTATTTCCTCTCCGATTTCCTGGACGATCAGTTTGCGCCCCAGACCGTGGTGCACGGCTCCTTCGTCGATGTGTACGGCATCGGGGTCTTGCTGATCGGCCGTTCGGGAATCGGGAAAAGCGAGATCGCCCTCGACCTGGTCGAACGCGGACACCGTTTGGTTGCGGACGATGTTGTGATGATTACGAGGAAGGGAGAGGGAATTCTGATGGGGGCGGGAACCGATCTGGTCAAGCATTTCATGGAAATCCGGGGACTCGGGCTCATCGATGTCCGAAGCATGTTCGGTATACGCGCGATCCGGTTTCAGAAGCGGGTAGAGCTTGTCATCGAGCTCATGGAATGGCGCCCCGATGAGGATTATACCCGGACCGGCCTGGACGATGAGGGGATATCGATCCTCGACGTTCAGCTCCCGAGGGTCGAACTTCCCATTTTCCCCGGCAAAAACGTGACCGTCATCTGCGAGGTTATCGCGTTAAATCATCTGCTAAAGCATTACGGGTACGATGCCGCGAAGGAGTTCTCCAAGCGGCTGGAAGCGGTAATTACGGAGAAAAGCAAGCATATTGGCGAACGGGCGATCGATTACTTCGAGCACGACTTCGAGTGATTGATATATCTCACAAAAACCCTTGACAAACAACTAAATATTCTTTACTTTTGGGCATTCTATCCAAAAGGGAGCTTTTGCGAGGAATTTAAGCCCTGAGATGGTTCGCTGGTTGAAGAAAATATTGAGCATCTTTTTGGCGGCAATCAAGCGCGCGCTGCGAAGGGAGCACTATTACCTGGACGAGGACCAAAACCTCCACCTGGTGAAGCGGCTCCATCTCAAGTGGAGCTTTGCGTCGATAGCCGTGCTGGCGATCGGTGCGACCCTGCTTTATTTCGTGAACGATCTGGCCGGCGATTTGCTCCACCTCGGTTACGGACAGATAGCTGGATTGAAGCTCGAAAACCAGGCCCTCAGGGACAGAGTCGCGACTCTCGATACCCACGTAGGCGAACTGGAATCGTCGATGAACCACCTGAATGCGCAGGGAAATGAATTGCGCCTTCTGGTCGACCTGCCGAAGCTGGACGATGCGACTGCCTCCGCCGGAACCGGAGGCGCGGCTGCAGAACCCCTGTCCGATGTGAGCAGCGAGAACGGCACTGAGCACCTTCAGTCGGCAGCCTCGACGCTCCAGAAAATGGTCGCCGAGCTCAAGGTCCAGGAGCAGAGTTACCAGCAAATCGAGCGGAAGTATCAATACAACAAGTCTTATTTTGCCGCGCTGCCCGCTTTGAAGCCGATGGACGGATTCTACTCGGCTCACGATTTTGGGATACGCATGCATCCGGTGCTGGGAATCATGAGAACGCATGAGGGCATTGATATCGTGAACGATGTCGGGACACCGGTGGTCGCTGCCGCGGATGGGGTCGTCGAAATTGCGGGCCATAGCGGCGGGGGGTACGGAATAACGTTGATTCTTAGCCACGGATACGGCTACCAAACCCTGTATGCTCACCTCTCGAAGGTGCTCGTCCAGGCGGGCACTCACGTGGTGCGCGGCCAGATCATCGCCAAGAGCGGGAGGACCGGTCTCGTCAGCGGGCCCCACCTCCACTACGAAGTCCGGTTCAATGGTATCTGCAAAAATCCCGCCGATTTCTTCCTGGATGATCTCAAGCCCTCCGAGTACCGCGCGCAGCTTGCAGCGCACTGAGAAGCACGCACCACCGTTGTCGAACTTTTGCAAACTACCCGCTGTTCTCTGTATTGAAGTTATTGGAAGATCGAGGAGCCCACGATGATTTGGACGATGGAACTCGCTTCATATCTCGATGAAGCGCCGTGGCCTGCCACGAAAGAAGAGCTCATCGATTATGCAATGCGGACAGGGGCGCCGTCGGAGGTGATCGAAAACCTCCAGGAGTTGGAGGACGTCGACGAACCGTACGAAAATATGGAAGAGATCTGGCCGGACTATCCCACCGACGGCGATTTCTTCTTTGAAGATGAAAACGAGTACTGATCACCCCGCCCTGCAATACTGAGAAAGCGCAATCCGGAAACGTTTGCGACACGGCATTCTCAGCATGCACCCAGCACCCATCCTGCCGGTTCGCGGATGGGTTTTTTGTTTAGGATGCCCGGCCTGAACATCCGTTCGGGGTTTCCCGGGCTACGGTGGATTGCCTTCCTCACTTTCTTAGCCCTGACGACGGCGCTCGCCCAGCCCTTGCCCGACCTGCAGGAGCTTGAAATCGATAAGGTAGACTTTACGGGGAACAAGACATTCTCAAGCGGGGAGTTGCAGGATCTCATCCAATCGAGGGCGACGCCGGGCGGGATCTCAAAATTCCTCTACCGGACGCTTGGCGAAAAGTTCGGCTCCAAACCCGAATATTTTGACCCCGACAGGCTCGAAGCTGACCAGAAACGTCTCGTCGAATTCTATCAGGAGCACGGATTTTATGATGCCGTCATCGATGGAAAGTACCGGATCGATTCAAGCGAGCAGAGGGTCGACATCCTCTTCGCGATCGACGAGAAAAAGCGTTCGCTCGTGGACAGCGTCGTCTTCCGCGGACTGCGCGGGATCCCCGAGGATGTGGCGGAAAAGATTTTTAAAGAGCCGTTGATTCAGAAAGGGATGCCGTACGAACGGGCAAACGGATCCGCCGAGATCCGCCGCGTCCTCGACATTCTTGCCAACAACGGCTATCCCGCCGCGAGATTCGAGTATGACAGCTCGGGCGCCTTTCGCACCCTATCGACGGGCAATTTCCTCCTCGTGTTCACCCTGACAATCGGAAAGAGGTATCAATTCGGCGATGTCGCGGTGAAGGTGGAACCTCCCCGGCCGGATATCACCGACAACCTCGTGCTGCGGCAGCTCGATTTCGAGCCCGGTGACGTTTACAGCCGCGAAAAACAGCTCTCCAGCGAGCGGAATCTGAATCGCCTGGGGTTATTCGAGCTTGCAACCATCGATCATGCTTCTCTGGCCGACAGCGTGTCATCATCAAACATCCCGATGGAGGTTTTGGTGCGGCCCCGGCCCCGGAATGAGGTCTCCCCGGAGCTTCTCATCTCGGACGAGAATAACGAGTTCAACCTCGGCGTCGGCCTGGGGTTCACCAACCGGAACTTCCTTGGGGACGGAAGATTGTTCAATGCGCGCTCGAGGGTCCGGACACAATCGATCAGCGAGCTCTTTGCCAGTCCGGCGGTCCACGACACGACCACAGTCGGGTCCGCCGAGATTCAATTCCAGATTCTCCAGCCGTATCTGTTCACCCGGACGCTGAGCGGCTCCTGGACGATGGCCTTTAACGCGCAAAAGCAGAAGCCCTACATTCTTTATATACTCAAGAACAAGATGGGTCTGAGCAAGCAGTTTGCCACGTATACCTATGGATCGCTGGATTGGACGCTCGAGCGTGTCCGGCCCGAGTTTCTCACCGACAGCGTCAAACCCGAGAAGGTTCTTGCCCTGCTCAGGGAGGAAGACCAGCCCCAGTTCAATTCAATCCTGACTCTGACGCTCCAGCGCGACAGAACGAACGATATTTTTTCCCCCACAGGGGGGTTCTTTAACAGCATGGTTTTGGAAGAATCCGGGATCCTGCCAAAGCTTCTTCCGGGGATCCGTTCCGGGTTGCCGTTCACGCAATACTATAAAGTCACGCTGCTCGGACGATGGTATCAGGATCTGACGAGCACGCGGTTCAACATTCTGGCCCTCAAATTAAAAACAGGCTACCAGGACAAGTATGGAGAGAGCAGGACAAGCGGCGTCAGCATACCGCTGAACAGGCGGTTCTTCGCCGGCGGAAGCGGAAGCGTCCGCGGGTGGAGGGCGCGCGAGCTGGGCCAGATGCCCGAAGCCCTCGTCGAGTTTGGGGGTAACTTCATTTTCGAAGGAAGCGCCGAGATGCGGATCAATCAATTTCGGGGATTCGGAAAGTTTGGTTTTATAAGGATGGACAATATCTGGACGGTTTATTTCGTTGATTTTGGGAATCTCTGGAGCGACATCTCGGACTTCAGGATCCGGGACATCGCCGCTGCCGCAGGGGTCGGGTTCCGGTACGAGACATATTTCGGTCCGTTCCGGATCGACTATGGTTTCCGGCTGTACGATCCCAAAGAAGAGCGCGGCAGGCAGACCATTTTCAAGCGGAGATTTTTCGGGGAGACGCTCACGGGAGGCGTCATTCATTTTGGAATAGGCCACGCCTTCTAAAATGGCCTGGAAGAGTATCGTCGCTCAATCACGGGTCAAGACATTGCTCACCGGCATGCTGGCGAGCAAGCGGGTTGCCCATGCCTACCTTTTTTCGGGGCCCGAGGGGTCCGGCCAGGATCCCGCGGCGATCGAGTTCGCGAAGGCCCTCTTGTGCGAACGGTCGGGGACTGAAGCGTGCGGAGAGTGCCGGAACTGCGTGAGAGTGCAAATACTCCAGCATCCCAACCTGACGCTGGTTTTCTCGCTCCCCGCCGGGCGGAACGAGAAACTGGGGGATCTTCCGCTTTCCAAATTGTCCGACGCCGATATCGCTCTCGTGCAGGAACAGGTGCGATTGAAGGGGCTCAATCCCTATCACAACGTATCGATCCCGAAGGCCAATACGATCAAGATCAACAGCGTCCGCCTTATCCGGAAGGAATCGTCGCTGGCCGGATTCGAAACGGGGAGGAGGATCTTCATCATTCTCAATGCCGAGGAGATGGCGGAAGACGCCTCGAACGCGCTCTTGAAAACGCTCGAAGAACCGCCGGAGAATACAATTCTGATCTTAACGACGTCGGTGCCGGATCGTCTCCTGCGGACCATCGTGTCTCGATGCCAGCACGTGCGCCTGGCGCCCCTGAGCGCCGGAGAGATCCAGGCTGCGCTCGAAGAACGCGAGAAAGTTGTCCCGGAAGAAGCGGCGGCGGTTGCGAAGCTCTCCGGCGGCAGCTACGCGAAGGCGCTCCAGCGCCTTCATTCGGATCTGAAGGAACGCTCCCGCGAGGCAGTCGATTTTCTCCGGACCGCCCTCGGGGCGTCAAGGGAGGAGATCGGCAATTCAATCGAGCGCATCGCGAGCGCTCATGAGAAACAGGATATAGGAGAGCTGCTGCTGCTCCTGCAAGACTGGCTCCGGGATGCGATGCTCCTGAAAGAGGGGGGTGCGACCGAGCCGGAGGACGGAGATTCTCTTCGGAGACTCGTCGGCCGTTACACGAGGATCGATCTGCCCGGCGCCATCGCCGCCGTCGATCGCGCGGTTTTGCTTGTTGACAGAAATGCGTATATTCCGCTCGTCTTGTTGAATCTTGCCCTCGCGTTGCAAGAGAGCATCAATCCCTCGGAACAAACGGACGTGCGCTCCTCCCCGGCCGGATCGGTCGGTCGATAAGAGACTTCTGATGAAGAACACCTGGAAACGGATGCTCATAACAGCCGCGCTGCCGTACGCCAATGGAAAGATTCATCTCGGCCATCTGGCGGGCGCGTACCTCCCGGCGGATATCTACGCCCGGTATCAGCGGTCGATGAAGCGCGATGTGCTCTTCGTTTGCGGATCGGACGAGCACGGCGTCCCGATTACAATCACTGCCGAACAGGAAAAGACGACTCCCCAGGCCATCGTCGACCGGTACCATGCGTTGAACAAAGCGGCTTTCGACAGGTTTGGGATGAGCTTCGACAACTATTCCCGCACCTCCCAGCCGCTCCACCACGAGACGGCGAAGGAGTTTTTTCTGACGCTTCATTCAGCCGGCATTCTGAAGGAAAAGAAAGAGAAACAGCTTTACGACGAAAAGGCGAAGATGTTTCTTCCCGACCGGTACGTCGAGGGGACCTGCCCGGTCTGCCAGAACCCGGAAGCGCGCGGAGATCAATGCGAACGCTGTGGAACGTATTTGAATCCTGCGGACCTGATCAATCCGCGAAGCAAGATCACCGGCGAGCGGCCTTCGCTGCGTGAAACGACGCATTGGTATTTTCCGCTGGGAGATTATCAGGACAAATTGAAGGACTACATCGCCAGGGCCGACAAGAGGGACGGCTGGAAGGAAAACGTGCTCCAGTATTGCCGGGGATGGTTCGCGGAAGGACTCCAGGACCGGGCCGTGACGCGCGACCTGGATTGGGGGGTCAGGGTGCCGCTGAAGGGCTTCGAGAAGAAGGTTCTCTACGTCTGGTTCGATGCCGTTCTCGGTTACATTTCCGCCACAAAAGAGTGGGCCGCGGCGACGGGAGCACCCGGCCGGTGGAAGGACTATTGGCTGGATCAGTCGACAAAATATGTGGCGTTCATCGGGAAGGACAACATCGTCTTTCACTGCATCGTATTTCCCGCCATGCTCATGGCATGGAACGAACACAGCCCGGACAAGTACATCTTGCCCGCGAACGTTCCGGCGAACGAATTCCTGAACTTCGAAGGTCAGAAATTTTCCAAGAGCCGCGGATGGGGGATCGACGTCGATGATTTTATCGACGCATTCCCTGCGGACACGCTCCGGTACACGCTGGCGATGAACCTGCCGGAGTACCGCGACGCCGACTTTTATTGGAAGGACTTCCAGGCGCGCACGAACAATGAACTCGCCGATATCCTCGGGAACTTCGTCAACCGTACGCTCACGTTCGCCCATCGAAATTTTGCGGGCATGGTTCCTCGCGCGGAAGGAATCCGTACCCTGACCACAAAGGGGGCCGGATCGACCGACGCATCGCTTGAGCATGAGATCGCATCGGCAGGCGAAACGGCGGGGGCGTTGTTTGAACGGTACCGGTTTAAGGAAGGTGCGCTGGCGGTCATGAACCTCGTCCGCTTCGGCAACAAGTATTTCAATGATAATGAGCCCTGGAAACTCTTAAAGGACAATCCAGGCCGCTGTGCCCTCACGATCAATCTCTGTCTGCAGACGGTCGCGTCGGCCGCCATCCTCATCGAGCCAATTCTACCGTTTTCCGCATCCGCGATCTGGAAGATGTTGGATCTCCCCGGCGCTCCATCCGATTCAGGGTGGAAGAGAGCGGGGATTCAATTATTAAAGGACGGGCATCGGCTCGGCGAGGCGCGGATTTTGTTTTCAAAGATTGAGGACGAGGTCATCACCCGGTATCTTCCGAAGACGTCCGCGGCGGAACAGCGCAGCCATGAGACGGCGCCGACGAAACCTTTGGTCGGCATCGATACGTTTCGGACGCTGGATTTGCGGATCGCGCGAGTCCTCGCGGCCGAACGCATCCCTAAATCGGATAAGCTGCTCAAGCTTCGCGTTTCAACAGGCAAGGAGGAGCGGCAGATTGTGGCGGGGATTGCGGAGCACTATGCGCCGGAGGATCTCGTGGGGAAAAAGATCGTGATCGTCGCAAATCTTGCCCCCGCAAAAATCATGGGCCAGGAGTCGCAGGGCATGCTTCTGGCGGCATCCGATCATGACGGCAGGCTCGCCATACTGGTGACCGAGCGCGACATGACGGAGGGAAGCAGCATACAGTAACCTCGGGAAGGAGCGACACCTATGGCAGCGGTGAAATCAGCGGTCACGGCATTCGACATGGCGCGGCAGAACTTTACCACGGCGGCCGAAGCCCTGGAACTCGATCCGAATATTCGCGAAATGATCGGATATCCTGAGCGATGCCTCATCGTCCATATTCCCATCCGTCTCGACGACGGGACCATCAAGCGTTTCGAAGGCTTCCGCGTCCAGTTCAATACTGCCAGGGGGCCGGCAAAAGGAGGGATCCGTTATCACCCCGGTGTCACGCTCGACGAGGTAAAGGCCCTGGCATGCTGGATGACATGGAAGTGCGCCATCGTCAATATTCCATACGGGGGCGGCAAGGGGGGCGTCACCTGCAATCCAAAGGAATTATCACTTCGCGAAATTGAGCACCTCACGCGACGGTATACGAGCGGGATTTTGCCGATTATTGGTCCGCAGATCGACATCCCGGCGCCCGATGTATACACGACTCCCCAGATCATGGCCTGGATCATGGACACCTACAGCATGACGAAGGGATACCCGGTTCTCGGCGTGGTGACCGGCAAGCCCTTGAGCCTCGGCGGATCGCTCGGCCGCAACGAGGCGACGGGCCGGGGCGTCTTTTACTGCATCCAGAGTGCGTGCGATCTCTTGAATATTAAGTTGCGCGGCGCGCGCATCGTTGTCCAGGGGTTCGGAAATGCCGGGTCCGTGGCCGCTCATCTCCTCGATTCGGCAAAAAATTATGTGGTCGCCGTCAGCGATTCCCGGGGCGCCATTCACAACGCCCACGGACTGGATATCCCGAAACTCATTCTCCACAAGGAAAAGACGGGTACGGTGCTCGGATTTCAGGCGGCCGAGCAAATCTCCAATGAGGAGCTCCTGGCGATGGAATGCGATATACTGGTGCTTGCAGCCCTGGAGAATGTCGTGACCAAGCAAAATGCCGCCTCGCTTCGTGCTAAGATTGTAGCGGAGGCCGCAAATGGGCCGACGACTCCGGAGGCCGACGCCATTCTCAATGGAAAGGGAATCTTCGTCATCCCGGACATCCTCTGTAATGCCGGAGGAGTGACCGTGTCGTACTTCGAGTGGGTGCAGAATGAGCAGCACATGTTTTGGAACGAGGAGGACATCTACGGCCGGCTCGAGAAGGTTATGAAACTGAGCTTCCGCGATGTCTTAAAAGTGTGCCAGGACAGAAAAGTTTCAATGCGCATCGCTGCAACCATGCTCGGCGTGGGCCGCGTCGCAGAGGCGACACGGCTGAGGGGTCTTTATCCCTGATGTACATTGCGTCCCTCTGATTCGTGATTCAGGGCACTTTCGCGATCCCGGGCCCTAAGACGCGGTGTTGCCTCGTTCGCGCGGACAAACTTGACTTCCAATCTAAATTTTTTTACCATGAGTGCGTTCGGCCTCATCGCTACACCCAAAGATTGGTTCCCCTTAATTCACATAACCTCACCAAAACCATAGGAGGGAATTTATGAACGATCGTATTCAGCCTCGCTCATGGTTGGTTGTCGGCTTGCTGACACTTCTCCTCGTCCTCGGATTGATCTTGCTGCCGGGGTGTTCCGAGAAGCAGGACCTCTCAAGCGGACCGGCAACGAGCCAATTAGGACCACCCCTGAGCCTCGAGAATCAGCAGGTAAGGTCTGTCATGGCGGTACAGGACCGCCACACTTCTTCACTCATGGCGGACCGGAATGTTATCGGGACTGCGACGGGTCTCACCGACGACGGCAGACTAGCCGTTCTCGTGCTGCTGGAGAACCCTATCGCGCCTCCGGTGAAGGGTTCAGCCAGTGTGTCCAACCTTCCGCGTAATCTGGAGGGAATACCGGTTGTCGAGATGGTTGTCGGAAAAATCAGGCCCTTGGCGAATGCCGCAGCACACCAGGTCAAGCAAACCCCGCCCATACAGTTGGGCACTTCGGGGGGCTGGCGGTACGATCTCGCTAATGGGTTCTGCTGCAGCGGCACGCTCGGTTCACTGATCCACGTCGGAACAACGCAGTATGTCCTTAGCAACTATCACGTTTTCTGGGGCGATATCGTGCCAGGCGGCAACGGGCGGGTTGCCACGGCAGGTGATCCGGTCATTCAACCGGGTCTCGTCGATGTTGCATGCGATGCCAATGGTGCACAGAATGTCGCCAATCTTTCAGGATCCGGAAGCCTGCCGGCGGCGAATGTCGATGTCGGATACGCTCAGGTGATTTCTGGATTGGTGCGCACAGATGGTGCAATCCTGGATGTCGGCACGATCTCTGCTTCCACCACAGGGGCATTTATCGGGCAGGCGGTAAAGAAAAGCGGCCGCTCGAGCGGTATCACAAGGAGCAGCGTGAACGGATTGAACGCCACGGTCAGCGTTCAGTACGACAACGAGTGCGCGGGAGCAGTCGCCTTCACCAAGACTTTTACGGGTCAGATTCTGGTAAAAAACAAATTCCATGGACAGAGCTTTCTGATTGCCGGGGACTCCGGTTCTCTTATGGTTGAAGACGTATCGACCAACCCAAGAGCCGTTGGACTTCTCTATGCAGGCAGCTCGACGACCGCAGTCGCAAATGCGATCGGTGACGTTCTGAGCTGGGTAAGCGGAAACGCAGGTGGAAGCGCCGGAATGGTCGGACAGTAACGGGTCACTAACAAGTGATGGGCTTGAGTTCTGAACCGTCCCGTCCCGCTCTGCGGGACGGGACGGTGCTTTGGGTCGAAATCCAGGATTTCAAATCTTGCCAGAGTGCCGAATGATGAAATGGCGAGCAAAAGGGGCGGGTTCCTTGATTGCGATGTCAGCTCTGGCCTTCGGTGTGCTTCCCGCTTTGGGATGCGGACCGGACAACATTAATGCCAAGCGGGAATCTTCCATGGCGCAGCGGGACATCAATCTCGTAAAAGAAGCCCATACGAAGGAATTAATGTCGGTGCCGGGCGTGATTGGTGTTTACGTCGGCGCGCTCGACGACGGCAAGCCGTGCATAGGCGTCATGGTCGTGAAGAAGAGTTCGGCGCTGGAGCAGAGAATCCCGGGGATGTTAGAAGGCTATCCTGTCAGGATCGATGAGACCGGCGAAATCAAGCCGCTTAAATAAAACGGTTCTCAAGGCGTGTAATCACCCGGTTGGGCTCCCGCGGAGTCGTTCTCGGTCCTGAACATCCGGTCCAATGTGTTGCGAGTATCGAACTGGGCCGTCGCACGTCTAACGTCGGGAGCGAAACGATTATCCCACGCATGCGTCCTCTGGTATTCCGGCCCGAAGCGCCACTCGGGACTTAATCCCTCATTCCGATCGACATCTCGAGCCAGTTCTTCGTGCGGAGCATCGGACGCCACGACCAGGATGGCGCCGAATCTGTTCGGGGGTTCCGCAATCGGGAACACGACCACAGATCGAAATCGGGCGTTCAGCGTGGCCGCAATCGACGCGACAACAGGATCGTTCCAACCGGCGCATTCGAATGAAATCCCGAAAACGCCGCCCTCCCGTAAGTGTGCGCCCACCAACCCGAAGAATTCGGCTGTCATTAAATGAGGGGGGATGCTTCGTGCGCTAACCATGTCCTCGAGGATAAGATCATAACGATCCGGGTGAGATCCGAGGAATTGGCGGGGGTCTACCTGATAAACCACGGCATCCTCTTCTCGCAACCCGAAGGATCTCCTCGCAACGGCGATGACCCCGGAATCAGGTTCAGCCGCGTCGACCGACCATCGTTCTTTCCGGTAAGCCTTCGCAATGGAACCCGCTCCAAGTCCCATCAGAAGCAGTCTTCCCGGAATGGAAAAAAAATGGATTGGAAGGCCCGCGACGGCCGTGTACTTCAGGTTGGATTCCCAGGTAAGCGTGTCGGCATATGCCTTCAGACGATGGTCGATGACGAGACGTCTGCCGTGTTCGTCCTCCTGGATCTGGATGGTCGGAGGATCTCCCTGTGCTACGCGGCAGCCGGGATCGATGGCGAACAAGAACAGGAGCCCGACCAAACCGAATGGGAGAATCAAACGGCTCCAGCGATTGTGTGGGATGGAAATCTCGGGCGCTGAGAATGCCTTGTCAGAAATCGTTGAGTTGGGAGAGCGGTTTATCGTCATGATGAAATATAGGATATAGCCCACACAAAATCATCCTGTCACCGACCTTGCATTTCCGTCAGTCATTTTCTATCTTAATCGGTGAAATTGTTTGGCTTCCTCGTAGAGATGCCGCGATTGAGACTGTCCTCGGCGTTTGTCAAAGCATTTCTTCTCCTCTCGCTCTTCCAGTACCCCGCCTGCGACCAAGGACTCTCTCCCGAATCTGCCGCGAAGCTAGGGCCGGCCTACGGCATCAGCGGCACGATCTATTTTACGAACTGGCCGCCCAGAGACAGCGTCCTCGATCTGAGAGTGGTTTCGTTTAAGAACTTTCCGTCGCAAGACATCCTGGATGAAGTGCTGCAGGGGCGAGCGGGCTACACCGAAACTCTCCAGCCCTACGGAGCGGATTCCATCCATTATAAGCTGGTCCTCTCGCCGATTCCCCCGGGCGCATTTGCGTATACGGTGGTTGCGCAGCGCTTCGGGCCGAACGTCAGAGCCGACTGGAAAGCGGTCGGCGAGTACTACGCGAACGGGGATACCTCCAGACCGGGGCCAATCATCGTCCCGGCGGACAGCATTCTACCGGGGATCGATATCCGCGTGGATTTCCGGAGACCACCGCGGGGGCCCTGAGCGATGAGCCGGCTTCTATTGACCTCGGTTGTCTCGCTTCTTCTGATTGCGGAGCTCCGGAGTCAGCCCGATGGTGGTGGCGTGATCGCCGGTACGATCGCAAGCCGCGAGAGCGGTGAGATGCTGGCCGGGGCGACAATCGTGCTTGAGGGAACGGTCCTCGGGACTTCAAGCAGTGCGGAGGGAGGCTTCATTATTCGCGATGCGCCGGCAGGATCGCACACTCTTCTCGTCTCTCTCGTCGGATTCCACGCGAGACGACTTCCGGGCGTCATGGTGCGAGGTGCAGATACGACGCATCTGACCATCGATCTTGAACCCGCTCCCTTCCAGACTCAGCCCGTGATCGTCACCGCGAGCAGGCACGAGGAGGTAGCGGAGGATATTCCGGCCAGCGTGAGTATCGTCGACGACAGGCTCCTTGCATATCGGAATGCAATAACAGTCGACGACGCGCTTCGCTACGTGCCGGGCGTTTACGTTACTCAATCCCAGGTCAACATCCGCGGGTCGGCCGGGTACAGCTTCGGTGTCGGGACGCGGGTCCTCATGCTCGTGGATGGGCTTCCTTTTATATCGGGTGACACCGGCGAGATCATCTGGGAAAGTCTGCCTGCCACCCAGATCGACCGGATCGAAGTGGTCAAAGGGGCGGCATCCGCACTCTATGGTTCGAGCGCGCTGGGGGGCGTTGTCAATATTATAACGAAGTCGGCGAGCGAGACCCCGGAAACGGGTCTGCGGCTCTACGGGGGGATGTACGACCTCCCGAAATACCAGACATGGAAATGGACGGACGAGATGCGGTTCTTCAGCGGCGTGCATGTATCCTATGCACGCCGGATCGGAGATTTCAATTTGGCGACGGCGCTTGATCGGTCGCAGAACGACGGCTATCGCCAAAATGATTACCGGAAGAGATGGAACGGTTCTGCCCGGCTTGGATTGACGATTTCGCCATACCAATCGGCGGGCGTCTCGTTTAGCATTCTCGAACAGCGGCGGGGGAATTTTCTTTACTGGAGAGACTTCGATCATGCCTTCCAGCCGAAAGCAGATCAACTCGCACAGTCGGTCTATTCCGTCCGCTGGAATCTGAGCGGCGGTTACCGGAATTTCCTCTCCGATCAATTCCTCTGTTCGGCCAGGTTCAGTTGGTTCAGGTCGAGGTGGGATGACAATATCCCGAGCCAGTATGACAGTGCGGGCAGCAATTCCCGCTCGGATAATGTCACGGGAGAACTGCAAGGGGACTACCGGCTCTCGCCTAATCATACGCTGATTGTGGGGTTCGCCGGAAGTCTCGAAAACGTGGATGCGGATACGATCTTTGGCCGGCATACCGGCCGGGGTGGGGCTGTCTACCTTCAGGATGAAATCGGCCTTCCCGGGCCCATGAGATTTACGCTCGGGGGGCGGTTCGATTATCAACAGCTCGGCGGCCTCGAACCGGTGAGCCAGTTTAACCCGAAGCTCGGGTTGGTGTATCGCCTGCCGGACTCGTCGGCAGTGCGCTTCTCGGCCGGCCGGGGATTCCGCGCCCCCTCGGTGGCGGAAGTATTTACGACTTCGACCGCCGGCGGGGTCGTGATCTTGCCCAATCCCGATCTCAAGCCCGAGCGCAGCTGGTCGTTGGATTTGGGAGGTTCGCATACGTTTAATCCATGCGTGCACGGCGATATTTCAATCTTCAGGAACGAATTCTGGGATCTGATCGAGCCGGCGTTCGGAAACGACGGCGTCGTTCATTTTCAAAATATTACGCGGGCGCTCATCTATGGCTCCGAGCTGACACTGAACGTGAGTCTTTTCAACGGGAACGTGCAGAGTCAGGTCAGCTACACGTATATGGTCCCGCGCGACGTCACCACCGGAGACATTCTCAAGTACAGGCCGAGAAACCTCCTCTATGTTTCGACTCAACTCGACGGGCATCCGTTCCGGCTCGGGGTTGATCTCCGGATTCTCAGCAGGACCGAGCAAATCGACGACGATTTCGTCACCCTCGGCATCATACCCCAGGGAGACCAGCGGGTTCCCATCTACGTCGCCGACCTGCGCATTGGGGCCGACTGGGCGATAGGGGGCCTTCCGATGACTTCCGCCTTGCATATCAATAACCTGTTCCAGTACTACTACGTCGAACTGATCGGCAACATGGCGCCGACGCGAAATTTCGTATTCACACTCGAAACAAGGATCTGACGGGCGTGCGTGCGCTCCATTTATGCACGTCCGAGGCGTGGGGCGGGCTCGAGCTGTACGCCTGCACGCTGATGTTTGAATTGCAAAATGCCGGGGTCCAAATCGTCGCCATCTGCAAGAGGGGCTCGAAGGCGGAAGCGTTCCTGCGGGGGCGGGGGGTGGAGGTGCTGCATGGACCGGGCACCCGGCTTCTGAGTCTTGACCAGATCCGGTGGGTGAGGCGCCTTGTCCGGGATCGGGATATCGACGTGGTCCATGTTCACTATCACCGGGACATCTGGCCGGCATCGCTGGCATTAATGAGAGATCCCGCGCGCAGACTCATCCTAAGCATCTATATGGGCGTGCCGGCCAAACGGGATCCCATCCATCGATTTATATTCGGGCGCGTGGATGCCTTCCTTACATCGTCCAAAGACCTGAACAGCCGTTTACCCTACCTTTACGCCGCGCCGCCCGAACGGATTCATTTCCTGCCGTACGGCAGACCGCTGGCGCAATACCGGAGAGATGAGAACAAGAGACGCGACATCCGCGCCAGGCACGGGGTGAAGCCGGGCGATATCCTTATCGGCACGATGGTGCGGATCGATCCGGGCAAAGGAGTGATGGACTTTGCACGGAGTTTTCCCTACATTGAAAAAAATGCGCAGTCGCGGGTCGTCTATATGATCGTCGGAGAACCGACCCGGAAAGGATTGGCCGCTCCCCGCGGATCACTATTTGAAAAACGCTCCGAGGCTTATCTCCGGGAACTTCAATCGTTTATTTCGCAGGAAAGATTGGGCGATCGGATTCTCCTTGTCGGGTTTCAGGATGACATGATCGGGTATCTGAGCGCCTTCGACGTATTCGTTTTTCCCAGCCGTGATGAATTGTATTCTCTCGTTGTCCTCGATGCCATGGGCATGGAACTGCCCGTTCTGGCCGCCCGGGCGGGCGGCAATCTTTATCAGGTGACCGACGGCGTCAATGGGCTCTTGTATGCCGTCGCAGACAGCCGGGATCTCGCGGCAAAGCTTTCCCGTTATCTCCTCGATCCTGTTCTGCGCCGGCAGCACGGGAAAACCGCCAGGGCCGGCATCGTACAAAACCACGATATGAAGCAAACCATTTCAAGTCTTCTGAAAATTTATTCGGATCGCCCGGATATGCAAGTACGCAGCGAACTCAATTGATGGCGATAACTCCAAAATATCCGAACCCCATCCCGCTCAACAAGCCTTCCCTGAACGGCAGCGTCCTCGACCGGCTCAGGACGGTGATCGAGACGGGTAATCCCGGCGGCGACGGCGGCGAGTGTAAAGCCGTCGAGCAAAAGCTTCAGGACCTCTTTTCCGTCCGTCACGCGCTTCTGACGACATCGTGTACGCACGCGCTTGAGATGGCGATGATGCTCTTAGACCTCCGCCCCGGTGACGAGGTGATTCTTCCGAGCTTTACGTTCGTTTCCACGGCCAACGCCATTATTCGAGGCGGCGGCCGGCCGGTGTTTTGCGAAATCAACGATCGCACGATGACGATCGACATCGAGGATTTTCAACGAAGAATCACCAAGCGCACGAGGGCCGTTGTGCCGGTCCACTACGCGGGCATCTCGGCAGAAATGGATGAGATCATGAGTATCGCCCGCGACCGCAGTCTGGCGGTCGTCGAGGATGCGGCACAGGGGGTCAATGCGAAGTACCGCGGACGCTACCTCGGCACGATCGGAGACTCGGGGGCGTACAGTTTTCACGTGACGAAGAATTATATCAGCGGCGAAGGCGGGGCGCTTGTCACGAACAACGAAACCCTGGCGCGCAGGGCCGAGATCATCCGGGAGAAAGGGACCAACCGCTCAAATTTCCTCCGCGGGGAGGTCGATAAATATACATGGGTAGACCACGGAAGCAGCTATGTTCTTTCTGATTTGCTCGCCGCCCTTCTGAGATCCCAGCTCGACGACCGCGAGCCCATCCAGTCGGGGAGAAAACGCGTCCACGAGCGGTATATGTCCGGACTGAAGGATCTTGAACAGCGCGGGAAACTCCGTCTCCCCTCCATGCCGGCGTATTGCGAATCCAACTACCATATTTTCTACATTATAGTAAAAGGCGAGAGCGAGCGAACCATGCTCATGCATCGGCTAAAGGAGTCGGGTATTTCCAGCGCATTCCACTACGTCCCGCTCCATTCCTCGCCGTACGCGAGAGCCAGGCTTGGAACGGAGAGTCTGCAATTGCCCGTAACGGACCGGATCTACGAGGGGCTTCTCCGTCTCCCGATCTACCCTCAACTTAAGGATGAGGAGGTGGACTATGTCGTGGAACGCCTGGGCTCGATCCTGCGACCATCCGTCTGAACGCCCGGAGCCAAGACATGTACGTCGATTCGCACGCCCATTTATTTAAAAAAGATTACGCTGCCGATCTGGACGATGTTCTCTCGCGGGCGCGCGATGCCGGTGTCGATTGGATCGTCAACCCGGGGACCGATCTTGAAACAAGCCGCGAGGCGATCGAGCTCGCCGAGCGCTATGACATCATCTATGCCTGCGTGGGATACCACCCTCATGAAGCGGCCAGGTGCGACGGCCGCACTCTCGAAGAAATTGAAGCCCTGAGCCATCACGAGAAGGTCGTTGGGATAGGGGAAATCGGGCTGGACTATCACTACGATTTTTCCCCGCGCGACCGGCAGCAAGAGGTTTTTGCCTTGCAAATTGATATCGCCCGCCGCCGGAAGCTTCCCATCGTCATCCACAGCAGGGAGGCAGAAGAGGATTCGCTCAGGATTGTCGAGCGAAAACTCACCGGCGAAAGCCCCTGGAGGATCACCGCGGATGGGGACGGTGAGGGGGCGGCGGCCCGACGCGGAGTATTCCATTGCTTTCCGGGCGATGAAGCAATGGCCCGGAAGGTCAACGGGTGGGGATTCTATATCTCGATTCCGGGGCCTGTGACGTTCGTAAGCAAGCCTCAGAAGCCGAATCTGATGGCCGAGGTGGCGGCGAAGATCCCGCTCGACCAGATGATGCTCGAAACGGATAGCCCATACCTGACGCCCGTGCCGTTCCGCGGTAAAAGGAATGAGCCCTCCCGCCTGCCATTGATAGCCCTTCGAATTGCCGAGCTGAAAGGAGTGCCCGTCGAAGAAGTCGGCCGGGTGACGAGCGAGTCCGGCCGCAAGCTCTTTGGGAAACGGGGTTCATGATGAATCGGCCGGATACATATCCGGGTTTCATCCGTCTCACCCTCCTCACACTCACCATTGTTTCACTCTCTCCCGCCCAGACTTCCCAGAAGGAGGAGGCCGCAGAGAGGCGGGCGAAAACAGAAACGATTCTCAGGATCCAGGACACCCGCACGATTCATGATGGAAAATTAATCAGCCTGATGACCGATCCGGATGCCGCCGTGCGCGAGAGGGCGGTGCATGCCTTCGGAAGCATCCAGGATACATCGGTGATCAACCTGCTCGTCGATCGTCTTGTCAACGATGGAGACCCGAAGGTGCAGTCGGAAGCAGCCTTTGCGATCGGACAGACGGCCGGACAACTAAGTTCCCCCCGCCGGGAACGCCTCGCTCACGAACTGATCTGGACGCGCCTCGACCAGATCCGCGGCGCTCCCGCGGACCGATTGATCGAGGAGATCGGGAAGTTTGGGACGGAGACGGCCCTGACCGACATGATGCGGCGGTTCGGAAATGAGCAGCCCCCGGTTCACGGCCATGCTCTCGTCATGAGCCTCGCGAGATTCGCCATCCGGGGGATCGTAGTCGAGGATGGCGTTTTATATTTATTAAAATTGATCAAACCCCCCGATGCCGCCCAATGGGAGGCGGTGTATGCGATGCAGCGGATCGGCGATCATCGGATATTGAAAAACAGTATAGAAGAAATCGTCAAATTGACTCAGCACCCGGATCCGCTTGTGCGCATGCAGACCGCGACGATTCTGGGAAAAGTAAAGGACGAGAGCGTCTCACTCATCCCCTTACAGAAGCTCGCGGACTCCGACCCGGATTGGCGCGTCCGGGTCAGCGCGCTCAGGGCTCTGGGTAATTTCAAGCTGGGCGGCAAGCCGAGTATTGTTGAAACGTTTCGTCGTTCATTTTTCAACGGCACTATGGGTGTCGCGCTGACCGCCCTGTCGGTCTTCGGCACCACGGATCTCCGAAAGGATTCGGATGAGGCATCTGTACAGGCTTTCTCCGACCTCGAACGCATCGCTGCCAACCGTGACAATGGGTTCCTCTGGCAGTTGCAGGCCGAGGCAGCGGGTGCGGTTGCCGCCCTCGAAGGCGCCGCCGCACTGCCCATTATAACTCCGAGGGAGTCGCCCTGGCGGCCATTGAATTCCCGGCTCATCGTCGCGCTCGGCACGACGGGCTCCCCGGAGGCGTCGGCTTTGCTCTCCCGCTACCTGGAGCCGGATAACCCCGTTCTTTACAGCGCCGCGCTCGAAGGATTCCAGATCCTCGGCACGAAAAATCCCTCGAACGGCGGGTTGATCCAGAAGATTTATGAAGCCAGCATCGCCGCTCTCTCCGTCCATGACATGGCGGTTGTGACAACGGCGGCTTCGATTCTCGGGGATTCGTTATTTCGGCGACCGGCTGCCGCTCCGCGGCTGGCGGAAACTCTCGAACGGCTGCGTGTTCCCGACGACGTGGAAGCGATCCAGGAAATAGCGGCTACGCTGGGAAAGCTTAAAGAGAAAAGCGCGGTGGACGCTCTGCGAAAACAATTGGAGCAGCCCGATCGCTCGGTTGCGCGGGCGTGCGCCTCGGCCCTGAAATCGATTACGGGGAGGAGTTATACAGACGAAATTCCGGCGTCCATTGAGCCCCTCTTCACGGACTTTGATTTTTCTTATCTAAACGCCCTTCCGGAGACCGTGCGAGTTAAAATGGAAACAATCAGGGGAGATGTGACGATGGAGTTGTACAAGAAAGCGGCTCCGTTCACGGTGATGAGTTTCCTTAAACTTGCCACCCAACGAGCGTTTTACCGCGGTCTTGTCTTTCACAGGGTCGTTCCGAACTTCGTGATTCAGGGCGGCGATCCGCGAGGAGACGGCTGGGGCGGACCCGGATATTCGATCCGGTCGGAGTTCTCAACTCGATCGTATGAAACGGGATCCGTCGGGATAGCGAGCGCCGGGAAGGATACGGAAGGATCGCAGTTCTTCGTCACCCAGTCACCGCAGCCGCATCTGGACGGCCGCTATACCAACTTTGGCAAGGTGGTCTCAGGAATGGATGCCGTCGACAAGATTCAGGTCGACGATCACATCTTTGATGTAACAATCGTTCCGGATTGACGAGCGTGCTCTAGCGGGGCCGCTGGCTGGCTTCTTCGTACTTTGTCTGATGCGCCGGATCGATCTTCGAGAGTCTGGCAAAGACTTCACGGTCCGGATCCTTGAGAAATATCTCGGCTATTTCCTGGTACTTTGAATCGAAAAAGGTCCTGATCACAAGACTCCGTACATTGATTTTTTCCTGAAGTTTTCCTATTTTGTCGAGCGCTGCAAAGATATTCTTCCTTGCCCTCGCCTCGTCTTTGTACAGCAAGTCCAGCCCCCTGAAGTGATAGCGGTAGAGCGCATTCCGAAAGTCGCGGAACTTCACATTCATCAGCTCGTCGATCAATTGCCCGCGTGAATAAACGGCCGGCGAGGGATTATCCCAGCCCACGCCCGCGCGCGACAGATTTGCGATGTCCAGAGCTTTCTGAAAATAGGGCGTTCCGTCCCCCGCCTTGTAGGTCTCGAAATCGTAGCCCAGGATCAGGTACATATAGAAATCCAGCACGCTGAGCAAGGGATCATACCGGCCCTCATTATGGATGAAGGGCTGACTGCGGACGTAATCGAATTCCCAGCTGTCATCCAGGATCCTGACTACCGCCGTATTTCGATCGAGCCTGAAGATGGGCCGCTGGCTGCCGATGAAAGCCTGGACGCTGTAATGGTTGTCGCGAGGGGATCCCTGGAATGAGATATCGATCGTACACTTGATCTTCAGGTTCGCGAGATCCTCCCGCGTCCAGCGATAGGAGTTGATATACTGTGTCACCTGAGGGAGAAAATCCGCCAGAGCCTCCCGGGCCTGTGCGGTCAGGGCCTCCTTGTTCGTAATCTTGACATCGCAGTCAATTTCCTGCGAGGAGAGCCGGCCGGTCCAGAAGAACAAACAAAGGAGAATCGAGAGGGCAGGCTTCTTGAGAGAGTGCATGTCTAATATAGGAAAATCGTTGAAGTTGTTCAAATGACCGATGAGTCTCCAGTAGTCCAGAACACGCGGGAGGCAAATTGCGTTTCAAGTTCTCACCATTCCACAAGGGAGGCGCCATGCAACGGTTGGTTTTTCTGGTACTCGTACTTTCTCAGATTTCCAGAGCAGGTTTTCAACAAAGCGAAGCCGGGAGCCGGCCGAAGGCCCTGGGCGGCGCTTATACGGCGGCCGGCGGAGACGCCTGGACGATCTTCTTCAACGCGGCAGGTCTTTCCCGTCTCGAGCAGAACGAGGTGTCGTTCTTCTATTCTCCCTCACCGTTCGGATTGCCCGAGCTCGGCGTCGAGGCGGCTGCGATCGGGTTCCGGACGAACTTCGGGGTGATCGGTCTCGCCGCGAGAAGATTTGGGTTTGAACTCTACCGGGAGGTGTCGGCGACACTCTCGTATGCGTACTCGGTCTCAACCATCGGCTTCGGTCTGAGTCTGAACCGGCATTCGGTTGCGATCAGCCGCTATGGCTCCGCTTCCGCTATTGGATTGGACGCCGGCCTGCTCGCCTTTTTGTCGAGCCGGCTGGCGTGCGGCCTGTCGGTCAGGAATCTGAACGCCCCAAAGATCGGCATCTCACGTGAACCTCTCCCCCAGGTCTTTGCCGTGGGCATCGAGTACGTCCCGGCGGGCGGCGTGACGCTCGCAGGTGACTATCGGAAAGAATCCCGGCGGGGGGCGGCGACAAGATTCGGAGTTGAGTATCGGATTGTGGCCGCGCTGGCGCTCAGAGCCGGCTTCTCTGACGCGGAGCACCAATTTGCGGGCGGGATCGGCGTACAGTATGCGCCGTTCCGTTTGGACTACGCGTTCGAGTCGCATCAGGAACTGGGATGGACGCATGAATTCACATTCTCCATCCGGTGGGGGGAGCGCCATGATTAAGACGATTGGAATGCTTTTCCTGCACCTTCTGCTCTGGAATGAATTTCTGCCGGCCCAAACCGATTCCACCATGTCGGCCGATTCACTCGGGCCGGGCAAGACCGCCGAGGGAGTGATTGATCAGGATCTCGACAATTCCCCAATGCTCGACCTTCTTCCGGCCGACAAGGGTGAGGGGATTTCCGGAATTGAGGTGTCCGTCCGATCGCGCCTTAGTCTGGTTCTCGAACGATCCAGGGGCTTCGAAGAGGACGTTTTTATCGGATCGCCCGTGAAGTCGTTCCAGCGAATAGGTATTAATAGCGGCCGGTTCGGGGGAGGTTTGGTTCTCGCGAAGGATCCCGGTGAGCCGCGCATCGATGATTTCAAGAGCGGGTACCTCCGTATAGCCAACATCGGACCACTGGCCAAGCTCGTGCTGGGCGATTATTTCATTGAAGGAGGGGAGGGCATTGCACTATGGCGCGGGTTTGACTTCGGGAAGGGAGGTGGAGTCGTGAGCACGTTAAAAAGATCCGGCCGGGGGATCGTTCCGTACCGTTCATCGAACGAGAACGCATTTTTGAGAGGCGCTGCGGCAGAGTTCAATCTCGGCCGCACATCAATCACCCTTTTCTACTCTCGCCGTTCCTTGAGCGCCTCCCGCGACACGACGGGCTCCGTCTCCTTGTATACTTCGGGGATCTATCGGACCGGCGCTCTGGCATCGATGAGAGACGCCGTCCGGGAAAACCTCGCCGGCTTCCGCGGAAGAGTTCTCCTCGGCGATGCGGGGCATGCCGGCCTTACATACTATGACGCCGGGTTTTCGGAGCCGCTGCACTTGAGTGCCGGGAGTCAGATTTCCGGGAATCGCTATTCCATCGCGGCGATCGATTATCATCTGAACGTCCTGCCGGCGATGCTTACGGGAGAATGGGCGGTGGTTGCCGGGGCGGCAGGAGGTGTCTCAGCCCTTTTTTTGAATCCTTCCGCACGGGTCGTGCTGCTCACGGCGATTCGCCACTATCCGGAACGATTCGTGAGCCTCCATGGATTGGGCTTCGGGGAACACTCGTTAACCTCGAACGAAGATGGATTGTATCTCGGTGCGCGCATGCGACTGGCAGACGGAATCCTCCTTTCGTTTTTTTATGACCAGTTCAGATTTCCCGGGGGATCAGGCGGGGTGCCGTATCCTGCAGGCGGGCACGAATCTTTTGTCCAGCTCCGAATCCGGCCCGGAGCGCAGTCTGAGCTCGTGTTGTTCTACGACCGGAAGACATCGGAGGCCGGCGAACGAGGCACAACAGACGGGGGGCTTGGGCGGACGGTGACGAATGTGCACACGCTTCAGCGGTTCCGGTCACATGTTGAATTTGATTTCCCGGATGTGATCAAACTCCGGGCACGATTCGAGAAGGTGATCCTCCATTCCGAGCCCGGCGGAAATCCCGAGCAGGGCACGATGCTGTATGAAGACATTGCGTGTCAGCCGTTGAAGCGCCTGGCGCTCAATCTACGTGTGATTCTTTTCCGGACAGAATCCTTCTCCGCACGAATGAGCGAACTCGAGGATGATCTGGCGGGCCTCCTCTCGGCTCCGGCCCTCTCCGGTCAGGGAGCGCGATGGTATCTGCTGGCGAAACTGAAGCTTGGCGGAGATTGCGAGCTTTCGGCAAAATATTCCCGGTTGATCCGCGATGATGTGAGGCACCTCGGGTCCGGCCTCGATCAGCTCCCGGCGGGTGAGGAGGACCGGTTCGGCGCACAACTCGACATCAAGTTCTAATTCGTTGCACGTGCCGCGGGTTTTTCGTATCTTCATACCAATGATGATTCGACCGAAAAAGAATACCACCGTTGTCGTCGCGATGAGCGGAGGCGTCGATTCTTCCGTTGCCGCCGCGCTGCTCCTGGAAGAAGGCTACACCGTCATCGGGGTGACGATGAAGACCTATGATTTTGACAGGGTCGGAGGGAATCCGGGCAACGAATCGGGATGCTGCGGACTGGATGCTTTCAACGATGCCCGCATCGTCGCGGGGAGTCTTGGAATTCCTCACTATGTGGTAGATTTTACCGGGGCCTTCGGACGCGAGGTGATTGATAATTTTGTGAGTGAGTACCTTCATGGAAGAACTCCCAATCCATGCGTTATCTGTAATCGATCGATCAAGTGGGGCGAATTAATGAGCAAGGCGACGGCTCTGGGGGCGGAGTATCTTGCGACCGGTCATTACGCCCGTGTCGGGTTCGACGAAGCGAAGCGGCGGTTTTTTGTCGCCCGCGCGATCGACAGGGGGAAGGATCAATCGTATGCTCTGTGGGGGTTGAGCCAGAAGGGGCTTGCCAGGACGTTGTTTCCTTTAGGGAAGCTCCGAAAGCCCGAGGTCAGGGAAACCGCAGCCCGGTTTGGACTCAAGACCGCCGGAAAGAAAGAGAGTTTCGAGATCTGTTTCGTCCCCGACAATGACTACCGGCGATTTCTTCAGGCGCGCGTCCCCGGCCTGAACTCGCGCGTTGGGAGAGGGGATATTCTGCGCGGGGAGAAGGTCGTCGGAGCGCACGCGGGCTTTTATAATTATACGATCGGACAGAGGAGCGGCATCGGCGCCTTCGGCGAACGCGCATACGTTACGGCGATCGATCCATCTTCAAATTCCGTCACCATCGGGCGCGGCGACGCATTGCTGAACCGGGGGTTGGTCGCATCTCATCTCAATCTCGTGGGCATCGCCAGTATGCCCTCCGGTCTGAGGGTCGACGCGTGCATCCGATATAAGGATGCGGCATCGCCCGCGACGGTTTTCGACGAGGGAGGCGGAACAATCCGCGTCATCTTCGACGAGCCGAAGCGAGCCATCACACCGGGTCAGTCCGTCGTCATGTACGACGGTGAAACGCTGATCGGCGGAGGAATCATCGAACAGGCTTGCGATGTCGAAACGGAAACCTCCCGATAAGGTTCGCCACCTTCGTGAGTTGAAACGGACCGCGGAACTCGGCGGCGGATCCGCCCGCATCGATGAGCAGCATCGGAAGGGCAAGCTGACGGCGCGGGAACGGCTTGACGTGCTGCTCGACCGGAATAGCTTTGAGGAGGTCGACAAGCTCGTCGAGCACCGATCCCATGATTTCGGTCTCGACCGGCAGAAGTACCCCGGCGACGGAGTCGTCACCGGGAGCGGCCGGATCGATGGACGTCTTGTCTTCGCGTTCAGCCAGGATTTTACCGTCTTCGGCGGCTCGCTTTCCGAAGCGCACGCAGAAAAGATTTGCAAGATCATGGATATGGCGCTGAAGGTCGGGTCTCCGATCATCGGACTCAACGATTCGGGGGGAGCGCGCATCCAGGAGGGGGTCGTGAGCCTGGGCGGCTACGCCGAAATTTTCCTGAGGAACACGCTGGCCTCGGGCGTCATCCCCCAGATTTCCGCTGTCATGGGCCCGTGCGCCGGGGGAGCGGTCTATTCTCCGGCAATCACCGATTTTACCTTCATGGTCAAAGATACGAGCTACATGTTTGTTACGGGCCCCAACGTAGTCAAGACCGTAACGCATGAAGATGTCTCGTTCGAGGATCTGGGCGGGGCGATTACACATGCCACAAAATCGGGCGTCGCGCACTTCGCGTGCGAGAATGAAGTTGACTGCCTGCAGTCGATCAGACGCCTGGTCGGCTATCTTCCGCCCAACAACATCGACCCGCCACCCTCCTCACGGACGGAGGATGACCCGGAAAGACGGGAGAGCAAACTGGACTCGATCGTTCCGGAAAATCCGAGCAAGCCCTACGACATGAAGGAGGTGATCGGGCTGGTCGTCGATACTGCCGACTTCTTCGAGGTGCACAGTCTCTATGCCCCGAATATCATCGTCGGCTTCGCGAGGCTCGGCGGGAGGCCCATCGGGATCGTTGCGAATCAACCCTCGGTCCTCGCCGGGGTCCTCGACATTGATTCTTCCGTGAAAGGCGCCCGATTTGTTCGCTTCTGCGACGCCTTCAACATTCCCCTGGTTGTCTTTGAGGACGTACCCGGTTTCTTGCCCGGAACAGATCAGGAATGGAGAGGTATCATCAGGCAGGGCGCGAAGCTCCTCTATGCGTTTTGCGAAGCCACGGTGCCAAAAATCACCGTCATTACAAGAAAAGGGTATGGGGGGGCGTACGACGTCATGAATTCCAAGCACATCCGCGGCGATTTCAATTTTGCCTGGCCCTCCGCCGAGATTGCGGTTATGGGTCCCGAAGGAGCGGTAGAAATCATCTTTAAACGGGAAATCGCGAAATCGAGGAACAAGGCGAAAGCCCTGGCCCAAAAAGTCGAGGATTATCGAAAGAAATTTGCCAATCCCTATATTGCCGCAGCTCGTGGGTATCTTGATGATATTATCGAACCCAGCGAAACCAGGCCAAAATTGGCACATGCGCTGCGGGTCCTCTCCAACAAGGTAGATCGCAACCCCCGCAAGAAGCACGGCAATATCCCCCTATAGTCTTGATTCACATCACTTTACGGAAAAAATGCCTTGACAGTAGGCTGTTATTTCTCTATATTTTCCTAGATTCGTCATCCAAAAACCAAGCAGAAGAGAATATTGAGACGCATTTATTTTGTTTTTGGCGTAGTTTTTTTGGTGTGGGGCTGTTCCTCTGAGAAGTCTACCCGTCCGGCCTCTCAATCCGGCTTTTCCAAATCCACAAGTAATAGCGGCCGTCTAGCGTCAGTTCGAGACGCGGAGTCTGCCCCTCAGGATTCTTTGATCGCCGATCCGACGTACGACGCCGAGATCGCAGGCCTCTTGCTGCGCGCACGGCTCCATCACGCCACGGCTCTGAGAGCAGAGCATGAGCGAGATTCTGCCCGGGCCGCTGCTGAATTCGAGGACGCCATCGCGATCCTCAACAAACTGGGATACTATCCCAATATCGAAAATAACTGTGATTTTGAAGAGTTAAGCCACAATGTCGTCGAAGACTATCAAAAGTATATAGCGGTCATCGACAGCTTAGGACCGCAGGCATCGATTTCCGCCCTGAGAAACAAACTCAACCAGATCGACGAAGCGCTCCAGGGCGTGGAACAGGATGTTCCGAAAGAGGTCATTCGGACTCTCACCGTCCCGCTCGTTATCAACGGGCACGTCGAACAGAACATTCATTATTTACAGGGCAGGGGCAGAGGTCACTTTGAGCATTGGTTGTACATGTCCGGCAGATTTTTCCCGATCATGCGCAAGGCCTTCAGGGATGAAGGCGTTCCGGAAGAGCTGGTCTACCTCTCGATGATCGAAAGCGGGCTCAACCCTATTGCACACTCCTGGGCCAGGGCCGTCGGGCTATGGCAGTTCGTCAAGGGCACCGGACGGCTTTATGGATTGGAAGGGAATTTCTGGTATGACGGCCGGCGGGACTTCGAGAAAGCCAGCCATGCGGCCGCGCGTCACTTGAAGGACTTGCACGCGGAGTTTGGCGATTGGTACCTCAGCCTTGCTGCGTACAATTCGGGTGCAGGAAGAGTCCATCGCGCCATCCACAGGAGCAAGTCGACGGATTTCTGGAAGATGCGCCGCCATCTTCCCCGGGAAACGCGAAATTATGTTCCTCAGTTTATCGCGGCGGCAGTGATGGGGCTGAATCCGGGAGATTTCGGATTTGACGTCAAGCCTGCCGATCCCCTCGCCTACGAGACGGTCCAGATCGATGAATGCGTCGATCTTGCGGTTCTCGCCAAGTGCGCGGGGACCGATGTTGAGATGCTGAGAGAACTGAATCCTGAATTGATCCAGTGGTGCACGCCCCCGGCGATGAAGGGATACAGCCTGCGCGTTCCGGCAGGCACTGCCTCCGCTTTCACCGCCAACTACGCCAAAGTTCCCGATGAACAGAAGCGGGACTGGCTGGTGCACACGGTGAAGAGAGGGCAATCGCTCGCAGCGATCGCGAAAAAATACGGTATCCCGGCGAGCCTGCTCGTACAGGTCAACCATTTGTCGAATTCCCGAAGGGTCAAGACTGGAAAATCCCTTGTGATCCCGGTTTCCGGCGCCTCGACTTCGATGAGCGCTTATCCGGTAGAAGTCGATACCCGCGAGGCGGCTTCGCGCTCGAGGAGACATAAAAAAACGGCTGTCCATCGCTCATCTGTTCCCGATAGCGCTCCAGCGATCGATCAGCTCACCGTTCAGTCAGATGCCAGCGGCGTCAAAAAATCCGTATCATACAAGGTAAAGCGGGGAGATACCCTTTACTACATCGCCTCGACGTTCGGAGTCTCCGTTGCGAAACTCCGCACCTGGAATAATATCCGGGGCACGCGGATTCGCATCGGTCAGGCCATCGTCATCAATTCCTAAGAAGACCTTTCACCGGTTTTACCCTCCTCGTACCGGCTCTTCCGAGCCGAGAATTCAATTGTAATTCCGGCACTTTTTCGGTACATTTTCGCGGAAGGGTGCGAGAGCGGTTGAATCGGGCGGTCTCGAAAACCGTTGTCCCGCTTTGCGGGACCGTGGGTTCGAATCCCACCCCTTCCGCCACCAACGAGAAATCATGATTCAGTACGCAGCGTTTCTCCGCGGCATCAACGTCGGAGGGCACAAACCCGTAAGAATGTCCGACTTGGAAAAGGCGTTTGGCCAGCTCGGATTTCGAAATGTCAAAACGGTTCTCGCGAGCGGCAACGTTCTTTTTGAGGCGCCGCAGG